>JBDKTH010000111.1:0-6630 GCA_039680305.1 Thermoguttaceae bacterium
CGACGCCCTTGTCCTGCAAGACGATCTCCAGAACCTTGGCGAAACGGTCGGGCGGGGCATCGCCCAAGACGTCGACCGGGTTGCCCCGCGACCAGTAGGGCGGCAAGTGTTCGTCGAGACGCTGGAGCGTTTCGGGGGAGAGGGAGGCCAATTTACCGTCGTGGGCAATCAGGGCGTCAGTGGTCATCACGCCGGGACCGCCCGCATTGGTGATGATCGCCAGGCGGTCGCCTTTAGGCGGCCGTTCCCGGGCCAGAAGTTCGGCAATGTCGAACATGTCCTCAATCTCGAAGACCCGTTCGATTCCCGCACGCTGGAAGGCCGCCTCGTACACCGCATCCACGCCCGCCATGGCCCCAGTGTGCGACGCCGCGGCCTGGGCCGACTCGGCAAACCGCCCCGCCTTATAGGCCACGATCGGCTTGGTCCGGGCAAACGCCCGCGCGGCCGACATAAACTCCCGCGACTCGGTGATCGACTCGATGTAGAGGATGATCGACTGGGTTTCCGTCTGCGAGCCGAAATAATCGATCAGGTCGGCCATGCTTACGTCAAGCATGTTGCCCACCGAAACAAAATACGAAAAACCGATCCCCTGGTCGATCGCCCAATCGAGGACCGAGGCGCAGAGGGCCCCCGACTGGGAGATGAACCCGATATGGCCCTTCGCCGGGGTGTCGGCGCCGAAGCTGGCATTGAGCGCGAGGCCCGGCACGATGATCCCCAGGCAGTTCGGTCCTAGGATCCGCATTCCCGGAAACCGAGCCTTTTCGTCGAGGACCTGCTGCTCCAGCTTGCGGCCCTCCTCGCCGATCTCCCGGAAACCGGCGGAGATGATCACCAGGCCGCGGGTTCCTACTTCGCCACATTCGCGGACCAGCCGCGGCACACTCGCCGCCGGCGTGCAGATCACGGCCAGATCGGGGGCGCGGGGCAGGCTTTTGACGTCCGGATGGGCCTCGATCCCCTGGACCGACTCTCGTTTCGGATTCACCGGGTAGACCACGCCCTCAAACCCCGACCCGATCAGATTTCGCAAGACCGTATAGCCGACACTCGTGGGCGTATCACTCGCCCCGATGACCGCCACGCGATGGGGGGCGAAGATCTTGTCAAGATTCTGGATGCTCACCTCTCCCTCCTGCCCCGCACGATCCACGGGGGCTGGTTGCGGCGAAACGGGTCCCTTCGCGGCTTGGCGTCGCTGCCGCATCTCACAAAGAAGGGTATGTCTTCCCTCCCTCTCGGACCAGTCAACCGTTCGTCCGGTTTTCCACCCCCGCTACCGGACGCATGGCCCACTTGGCAAAAATCATCGACCACACTCGCCAGCCGGGCATTACCTCTTCCAGAACGGTCGCCGCACTAGATACAATCCGGGAATGCTCCTGAACTTCCCGTGCCCACCAGGATCCCCGCCCATCGCATGACCGTTTCGCCCGACGACGACCTGCCCCTGGTGCGACGTGCCCAAACGGGGGATTTCTCCGCATTCGAGGCACTCGTGGCCAAGTACGAGCGGCGGATCTACAGCCTTGCCTTCCGGATCCTCGCACAGCGGCAGGATGCCGAAGAGGTGGTGCAACAGACGTTTCTCAGCGTCGTTGAGCACCTGGAGGGATTTCGCGAGGAGTCGAGCTTCTACACGTGGCTGATGCGGGTCGCCACGAATCACGGCCTGGCACTATTGCGCAAGCGCAAGACCCGGGCGACGTTTGCCCTGGCCGACGACCGATCGTCGGACGACGGCGAAGCCCTGCCCCATCCGCAGTTCATCGCCCAGTGGCGGGAGACGCCCGAAGCGATCGCCGAGCGTCGCGAAACCAGGCGGCTGTTGGACGAGGCCCTCGAAGAACTCGACGAGAAATACCGCCTGGTGTTCGTGCTGCGCGACATCGAAGAGCTTTCGACGGCCGAAACGGCCGAGACCCTGGGGATCAGCGAGAGCAACGTCAAGGTCCGCCTGCTTCGCGCCCGGCTGATGCTTCGCGAACGGCTGACTCGGCTGTTTGGCGACGAGTCGACCCAGGTGGTTCCGGATCACGAGCACGATTGAGACCACCAAAAGCAAAAGCCCCGGCGGAAGGGCCGGGGCTTTTGGCGGTGTTGTCCGGGAAAATCGCTTACTTGCGGTTCTCTTTGCAGAACTCCAGCATGTAGTCGCGCAGCAGTTCCACGCCTTCACGCGGCATGGCGTTGTAAATCGACGCGCGGAAGCCGCCGACCGAGCGGTGGCCTTTGAGCTCGACGAGGCCGCGGCTCTTGGCGCCGGCGGTGAACTTCTCTTCCAAGGACGGATCGGGCAGACGGAAGGTCACATTCATGATCGAACGGCTTTCCGGCTCGGCATGGCGTTGGTAGAAGCCCTCGGACTGGTCGATCACGTCGTACAGCAACTTGGCCTTTTCCTTGTTGAGCGTCTCCATCTTCTCCAGGCCGCCGATGTCGCGGGTCAGCCAATCGGTGACCAGCTTGAGCATGTAGATGGCGAACGTCGGGGGCGTGTTGTACAGCGACTTCCCTTCGGCCATCACGCGGTAGTTGAGCATCGACGGCAGGTCGTTGGGCGCCTGCTGGAGCAGGTCATCGCGGATGATCACGACCGTTACGCCCGCCGGGCCGGCGTTCTTCTGGGCGCAGGCATAGAGCACGCCGAACTTCTCCACCGGCACGGGCCGGCAGAGGAAATCGGACGACGAGTCGCAGAACAGCGGCACATTGCCCACCTCGGGAATCTGGGGGAACTGGATCCCCTGGATCGTCTCGTTCGAGCTGATGTGGACGTAGGCCGCGCTCGGGTCGAGATCCAGCTCGCTGCTGTTGGGCATCCGGTTGAAGTTGCCGGCCTTGCCGTCCCAGGCCGCGCGGACCTTGCCCTGGGTCTTGGCCTCGTCCATGGCCTTCTTGCCCCAGGTCCCACAGACGACGTAGTCGGCCGACTTCCCGGTGTTGCGAAGGAAATTCATGGCCAGCATCCCGAACTGCATCAGCGCGCCGCCCTGGAGGAACAGCACCTGGTAGTTGCTGGGGATCTTGAGCAACTGTCGCAGGTTGGCCTCGGCCTGTTGAATGATGGCATCAAACGTCTTCGAGCGGTGGCTGATCTCAAGAATCGAGATGCCGGCGCCCGGCAGGGCCAGCAGATCGCGCTGGGCTTCTTCCAAGGCGGGAAGGGGCAAGACCGCCGGACCGGGGGAGAAATTGTAGACGCGCTTGACCATGTTTGTGTCCTGATACGTTGCGAGAAACGGGAACCGACTTCAACCAACCGCTGTCTCACACCACCACCGTTCCGAACCACCCCTCATGAAGAGGGGTCTTGAGACAGCTCCACGCGCTCCTCGACTGCAACGGGAGGCTCGATTGCCTCGATCTCCGCGCCAGCGACGGGCCTGATCGTGGGAAAACTTGCACAAAAGTGTACTACAAACCGCGATCCTCTCCAACTCCCTCCCCACCAGGGCAGCCGGATCTGGGACCGCGAATCCACGTTCGGAGATAGCCAGGCGAGGAAGGCGAAGAATGCCTCATCGGTACGCCAGGTCAAGAAATAGAGAACCGGCGAGGGGACGAATTCCGTCTCGCCCCTCGCCGGGTGCAGAGGGCTACACGCGTTCGGGTTTCTCCACCAACTCCGGCCTCCGCGGCACGCGGCGCACTCCTTCGGTGCCGAGATGGTGAATTTCCGCCTCGCTGAAGTCGGGCGTGGGTTCCTTGAACTGCTCCTCTTCCGTGGAGCCGACCATCGCCGTCGTCGAGGCCTGGCCACCGCTGATCACCTGGGTGATGTTGTCGAAGTAGCCGGCGCCGACAAACGACTGGTGCTTCACGGCGCGATAGCCATGGTCCCGTTCCAACTCGAACTCCCGTTCCTGGAGTTCGGCGTAGGCCAGCATGCCTTGATCGCGATAGGCGTGGGCCAGCTCGAACATCGACAGGTTGTTGGTGTGGAACCCGGCCAGGGTGATGAACTGATACTTGTAGCCCATCGCCGCCAGGTCGCGTTGGAAGGTGGCCAACGACTGGTCGTCGTGGTTGAGCTTCCAGTTGAACGAGGGCGAGCAGTTGTAGGCCAACATCTTGCCCGGATACTGCTGGTGGATCGACACGGCAAATTCCTTGGCCTCGCCCAGATCAGGATGGGCCGTTTCGCACCAGATCAGGTCGGCATACGGGGCATAGGCGAGCCCGCGGGCGATCGCCTGCTCCAGCCCGGCGCGGACTTGATAAAAGCCTTCCGACGTGCGTTTGCCCGTCAAGAATCGCCGATCGCGATCGTCCACCGCGCTGGTCAACAGCGTGGCCGCGTTGGCGTCGGTGCGGGCGATCAGCACGCTGGGAACGTCGAGCACGTCGGCCGCGAGGCGCGCGGCCACCAGGTTCTGGATCGCCTGCTGGGTGGGCACCAAGACCTTGCCGCCCATGTGACCGCACTTCTTGTAGGCCGAATTCTGGTCCTCGAAGTGGACCCCGGCGGCCCCGGCCTCGATCATCGCCTTCATCACCTCGAAGGCGTTGAGCACGCCGCCGAAGCCGGCCTCGGCATCGGCCACGATCGGCGCGTACCAATAGGGCATCTTTTCGCTCAGTTCCGAGTTGCGCGTGATCTGGTCGGAACGCTGCAGGGCGTTGTTGATCCGCCGGACCAGGCTCGGCACGCTGTCATACGGATAGAGGCTTTGGTCGGGGTACGTCTGGCCGGCCGTATTCATGTCGGCGGCCACTTGCCAGCCGCTCACATAGATCGCCTTCAAGCCAGCCTGCACCATCTGCGCCGCCTGAGCCCCGGTTTGTGCGCCCAACGCGCGGATATAGGGCTCTGTGCGCAGCAAGTGCCACAGTCGTTCGGCTCCCAGTTTGGCCAACGTATACTCGATCTTCAGAGAGCCCCGCAGGCGGATCACGTCCTCAGCCCCGTAGGGACGTTCAATCCCCGCCCAACGTCGATCGGTCTGCCATTGGTTTTCCAGCTCGATAGCTTCGCGGTTCTTCACTTCCCAACTCCTTTGAGCATGGGGCTCCATCCTCGTGAGCCGCAGGCTCAATCCAAGTGCTCGTATCCTACGAGCGTCATGAACTCAGTGAATTCGTCACGCAGGACGATCCGTTCAATCACCTCACGTGCTAATGGGTAGTTGCCTTGCAAAAAGCGCTCCGGACCCACCAGTTGTTCGAGTTTTTTCATCTGCTCATCAAAGACGCCGTGTACCAACTCGGCCGTCACCTTGCGGCCGTCGGACATGATCGCATTCGGATGATGCACCCACTGCCAAAGCTGCGCCCGCGAAATTTCCGCCGTGGCCGAGTCTTCCATCAGGTTGTAGATCGGCACGCAGCCGTTGCCCGTGAGCCAGGCGGCCATGTACTGGATCCCTACATCAACGTTCTGCGCGAGCCCCTTGTCGGTGATCTCGCCATGGGGCACGGTCAGGAGATCCTTGGCCGTGACGTGTACGGCTTCCCGCTGGCGGTCGATCTGGTTGGGCTGGGGCATCTGGGCGTCGAAGATCTCCTTGGCCACCGGCACCAGCCCCGGATGGGCGACCCAGGTCCCGTCATGTCCGTCGTTGACCTCACGAACCTTGTCGGCCCGGACCCGCTCGAGCGCCTCTTCGTTGGCCACCGGATCGCTCTTGATCGGGATCTGCGCCGCCATGCCGCCCATTGCGTGAATTCCGCGGCGATGGCAGATCTTGATCGCCAATAGCGAATAGCTGTGCATACAGTGGGTGGTCATCGTCACCTGGACGCGGTCGGGCAGCGTGAAGTCGGGATTGCCGCGGAACTTCTTGATGAGGCTGAAGATGTAGTCCCACCGGCCGCAGTTGAGGCCGGCCGAGTGGTCGCGCAGCTCGTAGAGGATCTCGTCCATCTCGAAGGCGGCCGGGATCGTCTCGATGAGCACCGTGGCCCGGATCGTGCCCCGGGGGATGCCCAATTCGTCCTGGGCCATGTTGAAAATGTCGTTCCAGAGCCGCGCTTCGAGGTGGCTCTCCAGCTTGGGGATGTAGAAATACGGCCCCGTCCCCTTCTCGATCAGTGCCCGGGCGTTGTGGAACAGATACAGACCGAAGTCAAACAGCGATCCGGGGATCGGCTGGCCGCGGTGCAAGACGTGCTTTTCCGGAAGATGCAGCCCGCGCGGACGCACGAACAAGACGGCCGTCTTCTCGTTGAGCGCGTAGGCTTTCCCCTCGGGGCTCGTGTAGGTGATCAGCCCCTTGACCGCGTCGCGGAGGTTGTACTGCCCCTCGACCATGTTCGCCCAGGTCGGCGCGTTGGCGTCCTCGAAGTCGGCCATGAAGACGCTCGCGCCGGAGTTCATCGCGTTGATGACCATCTTCCGGTCGGTCGGTCCGGTGATCTCCACGCGACGGTCTTGAAGATCGGCCGGGATCGGCGCGACGGTCCACTCCGACTCGCGAATCTGCCGGGTCTCGGGCAGGAAGTCGAGCATCCGGCCCGCCTCCAGTTCCCGTTGCCGCTCCGCGCGTTTGGCTAGCAGTTCGTTACGGCGGGACGTGAACTCGCGGACCAGTTTTCCGACGAACGCCAGCGCCTCCGGCGTGAGGATCTCGGCATAGGGCGGCGGCACCGGCGCGGTGATCGCTAGCCCGGTCTCCCGGACAA
>JBDKTH010000041.1:0-3404 GCA_039680305.1 Thermoguttaceae bacterium
AAGCGTGTTCAGCCGCTGGGTGCAGACCTTCGCGTTCGTCGCGCTGTAGTAACGCCGGTTCGCGTCGACCAGCTTTCCGCCCTGGTCATAGAGTTCGTAAAGCTGCCGCTGTTCCACGTAGGGCAGCACGGCGAGTTGCCAGGTGCCCCAACAGCAACCGTACGCCCCGACGGGCAGGACGTTGAACTTGTCGTGGTAGTTGTGCAGCCCCAGGCTGATTTGCTTGAGGTTGTTCGTGCACTGGGCCCGGCGGGCCGCCTCGCGCGCGGCTTGCACGGCCGGCAACAACAGCGCGATAAGGATCCCGATGATGGCGATGACCACCAACAGCTCAACCAGGGTGAACGCGCGACACCCGCTTCGATAATGGGATGGAGTACTCATGACGACCTCCTTGGACTTCGAATCGCATGGGCGATCCGTGCTCCCGGAAACAGATCTCGGGAACCTGCGTTGTGGGGGACGTGGGAAACTTCACGAGCCTCTTCTTCTCCGATCGTTGTCGACGCCCGCAGGAGTCAGGCGCTGGTCGGTCGCGAGCCAGCCGGCGGATCGTACTGCGGGATCTTCAGCAGGGCCCCGCCTTGCAGGGCCGACTGGTGGGCGACGATGCCGGGCACGGTGTAAGCCAGCCCCTCGTAGACGTCGATCGCCGGCCGACGCTGTTCGACCAGGGCATTGATGAACTCGTTGGCCAAAAAGGCGTGCGACCCCTCGTGGCCGCTGGAGTGACGCATCGACTCGGGGAGCATGTCGGTCTTGAACCACTCGACCTGCTTGTACTGCTCAAAGCCGGGCAAGGCCACGGGGAACCCGGCGCTGTCCTTGCCCATCTGCTTGCCCGAGCGGACGATCACCGGCCCCAGGCCGTTGGGGTGGCCCATGTAGAAGCTCATCTTGTCGCCGACCCATTCGGCCCGCTCGCAGCCACGCATCGCCCCGCGCCAGGCGATCCGCACGCGGAACCCGTGGCCGCGGCTGGTCTTGAACATGGCCATTTCCGCCCAGTAGGGATTGTTGTAGAAATTGTCCTTGAGGCACGGGGCCTCGTCGCCCCAGCCGTGGCAGGCCACTTCCACCAGCCGCTCGCCGGTCACGCTGACCAGGTGCGAGGTGCAGTGGGTCGGATAGTGCATCGGGGCCACGCCGTAACGCCAGGTACGGCGTCCATCGCGCATCCCCATGTCGTCCACGCCGGGATGATCGTAGTGCGACTCGCAGTAGAAGAGGTTGCCGAACGCTCCCTCCTGGAAGAACTTGCGGGCGGAAATCGTGGCCTGCTGATAGAAACTCGTCTCGGCCAGCATGTAGGTCAGCCCATACTTCTTCACCGTGTCCAGCAGCCATTGGGCTTCGTCGAGCGTTCCAAAGCAGGCCGGCACGGCCGAAATCACGTGCTTGCCGTGCCGCATGGCCAGTTCCGTGTGCTGGACGTGCAGCGGGGCGTCGGTGAACACGGCCACCGCGTCGACGTCCTTGTCAAGGACCATCTCTTCGAGGCTCTTGTAGACTGTCTTCGGCGAGAACTGCTTGACCAAATGTTTGCGGTTGTCGTCGCGCAGGTCGGCCACGGCCTGGACAACGCAGTTGGGATGCTGGTGCCAGGGGATCGTCGAGCCCATCCGGCCGCCGGCCACGCCGATCCGGATCTTCTTCGGCTCGGCGCCGAGGGCCACCGTTGCCCGCGAGGCGAGCGCCGCGGCGGCCAGGGCCGTGGTGGTGCGTTGGAGAAACTGCCGCCGTGTCGAAGCCTTAGCCGCCGTGTGGTCAGGGGTCGTCGATGGAGCGTTCATTGCGAACTCCTCAGAAGGCATAGGATTCACGAAATATTGGTTTGTGGTCCGACTACGAGGTCACCGCGTGTGGAAGCATCCCCTCCTAACTCCTAACTCACCGCACGCGTGGAAGCGCCAAGCACCAGCGGGCACGGAAGCGCCGACTGCATGGGCACCTCCTGCCCTTCGACGAGCCGGCGGGCCATCGACGCCAGGAGGTGGCCGATCGGGCGGGCCGGCAATTCGACGGTCGTCGGACGCACCCCGCCCAGCCAGTGGAAAACCTCGGGGTGCTGGTCGAAGGTCACCACCGACAAATCGTCCGGCACGCGGAGTTGTCCCGCATTCGTCATCCGCTGCATGTAGGCGGCCGCCCAGCAGCAGCCAAACAGGAGCGCCGTCGGCTTGCGCCGGGCGAGGTAGGCCCGAAACGCCTCGAACCCTTCCGGGGTTGGCTCCGGCGGAAGCCAGAGGACCATCCCTTCGTCCGGCTCGATTCCGTTGGCCTCCAACTCACGGAGATAGCCTTCTCGGCGATCAAAGGTCCACCAGCCCGTGCTGGTCACCTGGACATAACCGATCCGCCGGTGCCCAAGCTCGATCAGGTGCCGCACGGCCATCCGGCTCGCGTCGACGCTGCTCTCGAACACGTTGGGCAGGGACAGTTCGGGCGCACGCACCCCGGCCAGCACGCAGGGGATCCCCAACCGGCCCGCCTCGCCGATCACGGTCACGTGGGCCAGCGGCGGCCCGAGGCAGACGAACACGTCAGGCCGGCTCTGCATCAACCGACGCGCGAGCACGCCCGGGTTGGTGTGATGGTCGCCAAGCAGTTCCAGCGTCACGCCTTCGGTGAGCGAGACTTCGTCGATTCCGCTGAGCACCAACGTGCTGTGCCAGTCGTAACGCAACTGCCCCAGGGCCGCGATGACCACGGCCAACCGGGCCAGACGCCGCTCGGAGGAAGGCGTGAGCCGATCGGCGACCGCCATCAGCACGCGCGGGCCGACAAACGTCCCGTGGCCGCCGCGCCGCTGGATCCAGCCTTCCTGCTGCAACTGGTCGAGCGCCCGGCGGACCGCCGTGCGGCTGCGTCCGGTGGCGTCCATCACCTGCCGGTCCGACAAGAACGGATCGCCGACCGAAAAGCCGCCGGTCTGGAGATGGTCGATCAACTGCTGACAGAGGGCGTCGGCCGCCCGGTACTTGGGCAACGGGGCCTTGAGGACGAACGCCGGCTGGGAGGGCTGCAAAAGAGACATGTATCTTTTCCGCAGAAGTGGCTGTCTCAAACACCACTCGGAGAATAACACGCTTTTGCCCGGCAAGTCAAGCGTCTGGCCGCGAAAAACGCGAGAAAATCGCGGCCCCGGAAAAGATACATGTCTTGTAATATTTTAGCCAAGTGCAGTTGGTCTTGCGGGATTGGTGCAATAGTTGCATGAATGTCGTGAATGAGACAAGCTCCGGAGGTTCCTCTCAGGGCGATACCAGATATCCCTCTTGGGCCGACCCTCACGGCCGAACAGGCGGCGAGGATCTTCGACCTGGGCAAGGAAGCGGTGATTTTTGCCCTGCTCCAACAGGCCCAGATGCTCGCGCAGCAGCTGACCACGACGCCAGCCAACG
>JBDKTH010001187.1:0-24636 GCA_039680305.1 Thermoguttaceae bacterium
ATCACCTCGTTCAGGTACGTCCAGCGGAAGCATAGCGGTCGGAGGAGGATCTGATAGAGCACCAGTTGCGGCAGCGCCCCCAGCAGATCGCGAAGCACCTCCCGCAACCGCGGCCGCTGGCTGAACATGGCCCGGCCCAGGTAGAGCGTGGTCAGGGCCGTGGCCAGCGGCGTCTCGAAGGCAATCAGGAGTATCATCAGCAGTCCGTACTGCACCGGACCGCCCGCGTCCAATCCCTCCTCCTCGTAGCCCGACAAGAGCCACCCATCGAACAGCATCATCGGCACCACGCCGAGCCCAAAGACGGTCGCGAGCGGCCAGGCGAATTCGCGAATGACGC
The DNA here is from genome assembly GCA_039680305.1 of Thermoguttaceae bacterium. Lineage (GTDB taxonomy): Bacteria > Planctomycetota > Planctomycetia > Pirellulales > Thermoguttaceae > JBDKTH01. Next base: position 341 of record JBDKTH010001187.1, read on the forward strand.
GCAATGCCAGGTCGAGGACGTCGACGTAGGTCCGCTCGCGGATCGTGATGCGGTGGTGGTCCAGTTCCACGTTCAGTCTCGCTGCGGATAGCCAAGGATTACGAAGTAAAACATCAAGATGCCGGCCGACAGCACAGCCACCGTGGCCTTGATCCAATAGGGGGCGGGCGAGGGGGACAAGTAGCCTTCGATCATCGCGGCCATGGCAAACATGATCATCGCGGCGGCCAGGGCTGGCATCGCTCCTTCGGTGGCACGACGCAGCGAGGCGAGACGCGTCAGCCCGCCGGTGTTGACCAGGGCAAACCCGAGACGCATTCCCGCGGCGGCCGCGAGGACGATCGCCGTCAGTTCGAAGGGGCCGTGGGCCGTGACGAACTGGAAGAAACGCTCGCGGTGCGGCGTGTTGGCCATGTGGCCGAACATCGCCCCCAGAAGGGCCGCATTGTAGACCGTCACGTACAGCCCGCCAACGCCGAACAAGAGCCCGAAGGCAAAGCAGCGGAGCCCGATCCCGATGTTGTGATAGATATAGAACCCGGCCATCATTCCATGGACCTGGGGAGACTGCGAGTAGCTCTCCTCGAGCGAAATGAGCTGTTCCTTGCCCACGACTTGCTCCGCATAGTCGGGCATCCGGTAGGCCATGAAGCACGACAAGAGGAAGATTCCCCAGAACACGCAGAACGCCAGACGCAGACAATTGTCGGTAAACAGTCGCTGGGGCACCTCGACCAGCATTTGGTGCGCCCAGCTCGAAAGGCTGAAGGTTCGACTGCGGTACAGCAGGTTGTGGGCCCGCCCGACCAGCCGATGCAGATAGTGGACCGTGCCGGGAGGCAATTGGTACGCATCGGCCAGCGCAAGGTCGGCGCACACGGCCCGGTAGATCGAGCCAAAGCGAGTCACGGTCGCCGGCTCGATCTTGCGCCGCGAGCGTCCCTCACACTGCAAGCACAGGTGTTCCAGTTCCCGCCAGTTCTCCCGCCGGGATTCTAGGAGGTCGGAGACCTTCATGAGGGTTCAGGGTTCAGGGTTCAGGATTTGGGATCTGGGATCTGGGATCTGGGATTTCGGATCTGGGATCTGGGATTTCGGATCTTGGGGACAGTGCTCAGGGACCGGGAGGGGCTGGTACTCCGGACTCGGGGACAGGGCTCTCGCTGGGGGGCCGCTCGCCTGTGAAGCGAAATTCTGACCCCCGACCCCTGAACCCTTCTCTGGCCCCTGAACTCTCCACCGTCGAGGCCGATGCGTCTGCCACGGCCCTTGCCGCGGGCGACGCAAATGGGCTCCCCGCAGGCTGGCGGGATGACACGGCGCCATTCGCCTCGCCGTTGCGATCGGTGATAAACGTGCGGTGATACAGGGCGCAAAGCAACTGGTCGAGGTCGGTGTCGTGGGGTAGACCGAAACGGTCGCGGAGCGGCTCGCCCAGGTGTCGGGCGATCTCCAGACGCCGCAAGGCGGGGAAGTACGTGCGCCGCTGGATGTACGTGGCCAGGGCTCGGGCCAACGGGCGGCTTGGCTGGAAGCCGACCGGAACCAACGCCGCCAGACGCAAGGCCTCCGGCTCGGTGATCTCGACCAACCCACGAAACCACTGTGGTTCCTCGACCACGACCATCGTGCCGCAGGCCAGGTCGCCCAGACGCTGAAAACGGTTGTTCATCGTCGCCGACAGCAGACCGACCATATAGAACATGGCCGGCTGCATGTCGATCGCTCGCAGGACGTTCCGCAGCACGGCCTGCAGGCCGTTGATCGGTTGGCCGTCGACTCCGATCACTCGGATCTGCAGCGCCCGCTTGCCCGGCGTTTGGCCGTTCCAGTAGGTTTCGAACACGCCGCCGTAGAAGACCGAGAGGAGAAACCAGATCATCAGCGTCACCCCGACCCCGACACCGGGAATTCCGGCGATGCCAAAGATGAACAACATCCCCATCATTGCGACAACGGCCACAACAACGCGGATGGCCAGATCGATCAGGTAGGCCGGCAGACGGCGAAAGGGGCCTGCCACCTGATAGCGAAAGGCGATGTTTTCTGGGGTGACGATTTCGACCGTGGTGTCGAACTGCCCGTTGGTAGCTGCCATAGTCCCATTATTTTCGCCCGCAGGCTGACTAGCAAGGGGGATAAACTACCCCTCCTTGTCGAGTGGAGAGATATTAGGCAAAATAGGTGGAAATGTAAAGAAACACGACGGGGGAGAGCCCAATCATGAATCTACAAGGAAAAACCGTTCTGGTCACTGGCGGCGGAAGCGGCATCGGCCAGGGAGTCGCGTTGGCCCTGGCTCGCGAGGGCTGCCGGGTGGCAATCGCCGGACGCGACGAACGAAAGCTTCAGACCACCGCAGCGGAGTTTGCCGGGGAGCCCGGGATCCTCGTTCGGGCCTGCGACGTCGGCAACCGGGCCGACGTTGAACGTTTGTTTGCCTGGATTGACGAGCAGCTTGGGCCGCTCGATATCCTGGTCAACAGCGCGGGCGTGAATGTCCCCAACCGGAAATTCTCGGATCTCGACCCCGATGCCTGGGATCGGATCCTGCAAATCAACGCCACGGGGGCCTTCAACTGCATCTATGCCGCGCTACCCGGGATGCGCAAGCGGCAAAACGGCCTGATCGTCAACATCTCCTCGGTCGCCGGCAAACGGGCCTCGAAACTTGCCGGAGCCCCCTACGCGGCTTCCAAATTCGCCATGACGGCCCTCGGTACGGCGGTGAGCCTGGAAGAGCGGACCAACGGGATTCATGTCACGAATATCTACCCGGGCGAAGTGAACACGCCGATCCTCAGCCAACGCCCAACCCCCGTCCCACCCGAACGAATTGCTCAGCTGCTCATGCCCGAAGATATCGCCGCCTTGGTGGTGACCGTGGCCAAACTTCCACCCCGGGCGGTGGTGCCAGAGATCGTAGTCACCCCCCTTTATCAGGATTATGCGTAAGAAAAGCCGCGTCGAAGAACGAATGCTTCGGGCAAGACCTGAACCTTCCTGCCCAGCGTTCCACTATTGTCCTAGAGAGGCTATCTTGGGTCTTTGAGGCCTGACGATTCTCTACATCTATCGCCACGGTTTTTCTGTCATTCCGCATTCAGCCTTCATCATTTAGCATTATGTCCACCCCCCCCAGCGAACCCGTCAATCAGGATCGTACGTTCTCGATCGAAGTATCCGACCGGGTTAAGCGACTGCCGCCTTACCTGTTTGCGCAAATCAACCGGCTGAAGTACCAGAAGCGCCGGACGGGGGAGGATGTAATCGACCTGGGGATGGGCAATCCGACCGACCCCCCCCATGATCTCGTAATCGACAAGCTGGTCGAAGCCGCACGCGATCCGAAAAACCATGGCTACAGCGAAGCCAAAGGGTTGATGAACCTGCGTCGCGAAGTGGCGAGCAAGTACTTCAAGCATTATGGCGTCCATCTCGATCCTGAGCGGGAGGCCGTCGTGTGCCTGGGATCGAAGGAAGGCTTTAGCCACATATGCCTGGCCCTGATTGGCCCGGGCGATACGGCGATCGTCCCCGCTCCAACCTATCCGGCCCACGCCTACGCGGTGGCCCTGGCCTCGGGTAACGCCATCCTCTTGGAGGTGGTCGACACCGAGAAGCTTCTCTCCAATATTGCCTATACCTGCCAGCATATCCAGCCGCGGCCCAAGGTCCTGGTCGTCAACTACCCCCATAATCCCACGACGACGGTCGTTGAACCGGAGTTTTATGTGGAAGTGGTGAAGTTGGCCAAGCGGTACGGGTTCATGGTGGTCAGCGACATGGCCTACGCCGATGTCGTGTTCGACGGCTACAAAGCCCCCAGTTTCCTGGCTGCTCCCGGTGCGCTCGACGTGGGCGTGGAGCTGACCACGATGAGCAAGGGCTACAATATGGCCGGTTGGCGAGTGGGCTTCTGTGCGGGAAATGCGGAGATGGTCCGCGCGCTGTCGACGATCAAAACGTACTACGACTACGGCATGTTCGCGCCGATCCAGGTGGCCGCCATCATGGCCTTGCGGCACACCGATGCGGCCGTGGAAGAGCAGGCCAAGATCTATGAGCGTCGACGCGATGTGCTCTGCGATGGCCTGGAGCGGCAGGGCTGGCCGATCGTGCGTCCCAAGGCCTCGATGTTCGTCTGGGCGAAGATCCCCGAGCCCTGGGCGAGCCAGATGAGCTCGCTTGACTTTGCGATGAAGCTGCTCCAAGAAGCGGATGTGGTTGTTAGCCCGGGGGCGGGGTTCGGCCCGTCCGGAGAAGGCTATCTGCGACTGTCGCTGGCAGAGAACGAGAATCGCCTCCGCCAGGCGGCTCGCCAGATTGGAAGATGCCTGGGAGCCAAAGTAGGGGTAGCCGTAAAGGATTAACGCCGGGACTCGAGAGCACTCTTGTGGTTGACTCGCCATCAGCGGGGCATCCTGCTGAAAGCCGTCACTGTTTTGCCCTCGCCTTGAATCCTTCAGCCCCACTCTTCCGCCTGTTGACCGGCAGGCGAACTGAGGAGCTATCCGCCCTGCCGGAGGTTAGTTATAATGCGCAGACCTGTCGTGGATCAGGCGAAACCCTGCGCGGATTGGGCGGACTGCAAAAAATGAGGGCTCTTGCTCGCCGGAACAAGAGCCCTCGATGGTGGCTGCCCGAACACGCAAACACCGGAGTTCACTTGTCCGGAGACCCGCAGCCAGTAAGATGCTATCGGGCTGACTCCTTAGTAGACTTTAAGTCCTCAGATGACACAACTCGCAAAGCTTGCTCTTGAAGACGGAACCGTGTTCACCGGCCGGGCCTTTGGCGCGCCTGGTGAGGTTGATGGAGAGGTATGCTTCAACACCTCAATGACCGGTTATCAGGAAATCCTGACCGACCCGAGTTATCGCGGTCAGATTGTCACCATGACCTATCCGGAGATCGGCAACTATGGGGTTAACGCCGAAGACACCGAGAGCGGTCGGCCCCACCTATCCGGGTTCATCGTCCGCGAATTGAGCCGGCGGGTGAGCAACTTCCGTGCGGAAGCCGGACTGGATGATTATCTGAAGCGTTACAGCATCGTCGCTATGGAGGGGATCGATACCCGCGCCCTGGTCCGCCGCTTGCGGATTCGGGGAGCCATGAAGGGTGTCCTTTCGACGGTCGATCTGGATGACGCCAGCCTGGTGACCAAGGCCCAAACCAGCCCCGGGCTGGTCGGCCGCGACCTGGTCCAGGAGGTCATCCCCGAGCAGCCGACCGAGTGGAAGAAACCCTTGAGCCCGTGGGCGAATCTGACGCCCGTGCCGGTTGCGCCGACCCTCAAGGGGGCTCCGCACGTCGTCGCCTTGGACTATGGCATGAAGTGGAACATCGCTCGGCACTTGTTCCACAGCGGCTGCCGAGTGACGATCCTCCCGGGCACGGCCACCACCCAGGATGTGTTGGCCTTGAATCCAGACGGCGTCTTCTTGTCCAACGGCCCGGGCGACCCTGAACCGCTGGTCTACGCCCAGGAGACGATCCGCGGCCTGATCGGTAAGAAGCCGATCTTCGGGATCTGCCTGGGCCATCAGCTCCTCTCGCTGGCCTGCGGGGCCAAGACGTTCAAGCTCAAGTTCGGCCACCGTGGCGCCAACCAGCCGGTGTTGAACAAAGCGACCGGCCGCGTAGAGATCACCTGCCAGAACCACGGCTTTGCCGTGGATCCGGAGTCCCTTCCCACCCACTTGGAAGTGACCCATCTGAACCTGAACGACAACACGATCGAAGGCGTGCGGCACTGCCGCTTCCCGGCCTTCAGCGTCCAATACCATCCCGAAGCCTCCGCCGGCCCCCACGACAGCAGCTATCTGTTCGCCCAGTTCCGCGAGATGCTGGCGTAGGCGGTGGGGGGGATCGAAGAGAGTAGAAATCGACGTCTGACCGAGTGATTCGTCGCTCCGCGCACCACTACGGACCCGTCCAGAAATAACTTGGAGAATTGACCTACCAATGAAGCAACTGCCGTGGGAAAACGCCGGAAGTCTACACCGGGTGCAGCGGCAGTTGCTTCATTGATGGACGATGGATTCTCCGGAAAACGGACGAAAAAACGCAGGAGCCCTCGGTAGAAAGAGAGAATCCGCCGTTGGTCATGGATCGCCCAGCGTCGAAGGCTCGGCGGTTTCTCTCTTTCTATTAGGCCATTTCTCCAATTTATTTCTGGACGGGTCCTTACCACCCGCGGGATACTCTGCCATGGCACGCATCACGATCACAATCGGCGTGATTCTCATGCTGCTGGGCATGGGAACGTATCTCGGCGGTGGCCAGAAGAGCGTGACGGCGTTGATCCCGGCTTTCTTCGGCCTGCCCCTTACCCTTCTGGGCTTGGCCGCCCTCAAAGATACTTGGCGCAAACACGCGATGCATGCGGCCGCCGGATTGGCTTTGCTGGGCTTCGTGGGAGCCCTGGCCCGCCCCGTCCACAAGACCCTTGCCGGCGAACCGCCGGCCCTATCTCTCGCCCTGGCCTCCCAGCTCCTGATGGCCATCCTCTGCGCCACCCTGGTGATTCTGGCCGTCAAATCGTTCGTGGACGCCCGTCGCCGCCGCCAATCACCCCTGTCGGCTTGAGTTGGCGGAGGGAGGGGGCTTGCGCCGGCAGGTCCATTCTCACTGCCTACGACTCCCCTCTGCAACGTTTGCTTGCGGCCCCCAGCGGAATCGCGTATCATCGACCTACCGATCCACTGAGGAGTCCTTTTGCCAAAGGGGAGGGGCATGGCGCCAGAGTTCGATCCGTATTACACCTGGCTCGGAATTCGGCCTGAAGAGCAGCCGCCGCACCACTATCGGCTGCTTGGACTCCAGCTATTTGAGGACAACGTCGACGCGATCGAGCACGCCGCCGATCGCCAGATGGCCCATCTTCGCACCCTTCAGACCGGAAAGCACGCCGAGGCGTCCCAACAGCTGCTCAACGAGGTCGCCACGGCCAAAGTCTGCCTGCTCAATGCGCAGAAGAAGGCGGCCTATGACGCGACGCTGCGGGAGCGGTTGTCGAGTCAGGTCGCCGCAGTGCCGGTTGCCGAGCCGCTGGTCGATCCTTCGTTGGCGGCGCTGCTGGAAGGGGTCAAGGCAGAGCCTCTGAGCGCGAAGACGCCGGCCCGTCTCGGCCGACGGCAGACTCCGACGACGACGTACCTCCTGTTGGCCGCGGTCGCTGTCGCGGTGGTGATCCTGGGAATGCTGCTCTGGCCGCGACCGGCGGTTCAAACCCCGTCGCCGACCACGGCCCCCCAACAGCCCGAAGTCCCAACTCCTCAACCTGCCGAGCCAAAGCCGTCGGAAGTCGCCGCATCGCCATCCGAGCCGTCAACGCCGGTCCCGGTGATGGCTGATGAGCCCCCACCGCCGGCCAACGCCGCCAGTTCACCAGGCGCCAGTCCACCTCCGACGCCCACCCTTTCCGGCGAACACCTGCCGCTTGGTCAGTGGGTGGATGTGCTCAAATACGCGGACCTGGAGTGGGGACGAGCGTACGGAGACTGGAGTCGCCAGGCGGAGGGGATTGTCGGGGCGTTGTCCATGAAGGATTCGGCCAATCCACGTTTGGCTCTGCCCGTCGAGATCGACGGGAGTTATGACCTTGAGGTGGAGCTTACCCGCAACGAACGAGACCTCACGGCTGGCGTGATTTTGCCGGTGGGACGCAGACGCGTGGCGTTACGGTTTGACTGTCGGAACTTCGGGACGCCAATTTCGGGATTGGAGCCGATCAACGGCCAGTCGGCAATGCGAAATCCTACCGCCAGAACCGGCGCTGCGTTCGTTACCGGCCAGCGGGCTCTAGTCGCGATCCAAGTCCGAGTCGACGCTCGTCGAGCGAGTATCAGCACCCAGATCGACGGCAAACCTTTTCTCCAGTGGGAGGGGCCCCTGGAGATGCTCAATCGAAGTCCTCAGCGTCAATGGAGCCTGCCGGGCGAAAACCCTCTGGGCTTGAGCTGCAACTTCTGCAAGGTGACCTTCCACTCCGTACGGGTACGTATGGTCTCGGGCCAGGCAGTCATTACGAAAGCACCCTCCCAGAACCTGCCGATCGTGGACGCGAAGCCCGCCGAGCCGGCGCCTGCCAAACCTGAGCCCAAGCCCGAAAAGCGGCTCTCCGTGCCGACCTCCGCCGAGCAGGAGAAGACTCTTGTGCAGCTTGAAGAGGTCTACAAGCTCAAGCAGAATCGCCCCGCCGCGCAGAAGGTCGCCTTGGCCCAAACACTGCTCGACCTTAGCGAGCAAGCCAGCCCGAGGCCCGTGGAACAGTTCGTGCTGCTGCACACGGCTATGGAACAGGCCCGCGACGGCGGGGACGCGGATGTGATGCTCCAGGCGGTCGAGGCGATCGTGGCCCGCTTTGACGTCGAAGCCCTTAACGCCCGGGCCAAGGCGCTTGCACAGTTCGCCAAGAATGCTCCCGAGGGTTCGTCGCTCAAGGGCTTTGCCGCGGCCGCCGATCGGACGATTGAGCAGGCCCTGGCCGACAATCGCTATGAGTTGGCAATGGAACTGGCCGAAGAGGCCTATCGTCTCGGCCAGAAGCCGCAGGGGAAGGCGTTCCGCAAGCAGACTTACGATCGCCGCAACGAGGTCAAGCGGCTCTACGACCGGCGGCGAGAAATCGAGCAAACGCTGGTTTCGCTCAAGGCCTCGCCCGAGGATCCCGCCCTCAATCTGGCGGCCGGACGCTGGCATTGTCTGGAGCTCGGCGATTGGCGTCAGGGGCTGCCGTGCCTGGCGAAGGGGAGCGACGAGAAGCTCAAGGCGTTGGCCCAGCAGGAACTCACCTCCCCGCCCCTCGAACCGGCCGATCAGGTTAAGCTGGCCGATGCCTGGTTCGACCTGGCCCAGACGATGTCCGGCAAGTCGAAGGACGAAGTCTTGCTGCACGCGGGGGCCTGGTACCGTCAGGTCGAAATGTCCGGGATCACCGGATTATTGGCGACCAAAGTTTCGAAACAACTCAAGGACATCGGTCGTCTGGGTCGCCCAATTCCCGACCTTCCTTCCGGCGAACCGCAGCCCGGCGAAGAGTTGCCTGCCGGCGTGTGGGTCAACGTGTTTAAGTGGGTCGACGTTGAGCGGGACCGCGCCGTGGGCCAATGGAAGCGCAACGCAGAGGAGATCGTCGCCGGCTACGCCCCGTGGACACTTGCCGAGGGGCACCCACGCCTGGCACTCCCCGTCGCCGTCGAAGGGGGCTACGATCTCCGCGTGGAATTCACACGAACCGGCCCACCCTTTATGGTCGGGGCAATCCTTCCCGCAGGCGCGCGCCAACTGGTGATGGCATTTGACCAAGGCCCGGCAGATGATAAAGCCTCTGGACTTGAGCTCATCGAGGGCAAAGGATTTCGAGACAACCCTACAACCAAGCGAGGCCCGGCGGTCTTGACCAACGGGCTGCGGTATACGGTCCTGCATCGGGTGCGGCTGGAAGGCGACCGCGTGCGAATCGAGATCCTTCTGAATGGTCAAGTGCTCCTCCAGTGGACGGGGCGACAGGCATTGCTCATGACCACGATGCGGCCCTATGCCCTGCCCGGAAAGAACTGGCCCGGGTTGGTTGCCAGTAACAGCGAAGTGATCTTCCACACCGCTTGGCTGCGGAGGATTTCGGGCAAGGCGACGCGGGTTGATGTGGCCGGGAAGATGCCGCAATAGCCCCCCGTGCCGCTCACTCGCCGAGCGGCGTCATCCCCTCGGCGATCAGGTGGAGTTGATCGCCGTCGAGGATCTCCAGGTTGCCATCGGTCTGGCGGATCACACCCAGGTCGCTCAAACGGCGGAGACTGCGGGAAAGCGTCTCACTGGTCAGGTTCAGGTGGCTGGCCACGTGACGCTTGAGCGTCGGCAGCTCGATCGCGCCGTCGGCATTGGTCGGCGAGTTCAACAAGTAGCGGGCCAGCCGACCGGTGGCGTCGCGCAAGACGATGTCTTCCATCAGGCCGACCAGATGCCTGACCCAGAAGGTCATTCCGGTCATCATCCCCAGGCACAACGGGTGATCTTCCGTCAACGCCTTGCGGAACGCCTCCATCGGCAAGAGCACGCAGGTGGTCGGCATGACGGCCTCGGCACTGGCCGGAACGGAAAAGTTGCCGATCGCCGCCACCTCGGCGAATGTCTGCCCGGGGGCGACCATGTGCAGGACGTGCTCCTTGCCCGTGGGAGCCGTCTTGAACACCCGCACCAGCCCGCTGCCGACGATGTACACGCCCGGGCACTCCTGGCCGTCGCGAAAGATCCGCTGGCCTTTGTCGAACTTTGCCAGCCGGGCGATGGTCACCAGTCGCTGGAAACTCGGCCCTTCGACCTCGGCAAACAATCGGCAGTTTTGCAGGACGTCGACAACGTTCAGCGACACGGCTGGTCTCTCCGGCGAGGCAAGAAACTGGGGAGTCAGATCCCCTCGGTCGGCGGCCTTTTCTGCTACGACCGGAACATAAAGCCCCCCGCATTCCTGCCCCGACTTGATCCAGATCAAGGACGTGGCAGGGAAAAGACCCAATTATAGAGGGGAGTGTGCATCAAGGCCAGGCACTGCCGTGCCTCCGGTGTTTCTCGTTTTGTCGTTGACGGACCGGACAATTTCCGGACAATGGCTCAACATGGGGCACGGCTGGGGAGGACGAATGACTCGTTCGCTGGTGGGAATCCTCAAGACGCTCCTGGGGTTGCGGTTCATCCCGCGCCGCTGGCAGGTGCCCTGCCTGGTGATGCTGGGCGTATTGGGCGGCACCGGGCTCGTCGTAACCCAACTCTCGCGGGCCCCGTCCTACCTCAGCGACAATCCCGAGACGTGCGTCAACTGCCACGTGATGACCACCCAGTATGTCACCTGGCAACACAGCAGCCATGCCCGTGTGGCCACCTGCAACGACTGCCACGTGCCGCACGACTCGCTGGCCCACGCCTACCTCTTCAAGGCCGAGGACGGCCTGCGCCACGCCGCGATCTTTACGCTCCGCTGGGAGCCGCAGGTGATTTACATGTCGGCCCGGGCGGTTCCCGTGGTCCAAGCCAATTGCCGCCGCTGCCATGCCCAGGTGGTCGAAAACGTCTCGTCCGGCCCGCACGAGGATGGCGACCGGCTCTGCTGGGACTGCCATCGCGAGGTGCCGCACGGCCGCTCGCGCAGTTTGTCGACGACCCCCGACCTGTTCCGCCCGCAACTGTCGCCGCTGGATTCCCTCGATCAGAAGGCCAAGATCCAGGGACGTCCGGCCCGCGCGAACGAAAAGTTGCACTAATAACATAACAACGATCACGGATCGGCCCGCTCCGAGAGGAACCCGACGATGAGTGAAACGACCCACCAATCCACCTCCCCGCAACCGCCGGCCTGGCGCGGCTGGGCCCTGTTTTTCCTGGCCCTGGCCGGGACGTTTGCCCTGGGGATCCTGGGGGCTTCGATCTTCGAACGCCGCCAGGAAGCCCGCGTGCAATTGCCGTTGGTGCCGATCGACAAGTGGGAGACCGACAACAGCAAGTGGGGCGTCAACTATCCTCGCGAGTACGCGGCCTACGTGAAAATGGCCGACGACACGACGCGCACCAAGTACGGCGGGTCTGCCCATCGCGACTACCTGGCCGAGACGCCGGCCAACGTGATCCTCTTTGCCGGTTACGGTTTCGCCAAAGAATACCACCAGGCCCGGGGGCACACCTACGCGGTCAAGGATGTGAGCGAGACCAAGCGGCTGTCGCCGAAAACCCCGGCCACCTGCTGGACCTGCAAGAGTCCTGACGTGCCCCGGCTCATGGATCAGATGGGGGCCGAGAAGTTCTACGCCCAGCCGTTCACCGCCTTCAAGAGCGAGATCACCCACCCGATCGGCTGCCTCGACTGCCACGAGCCGAACACGATGAAGCTGCGGATCACGCGTCCGGCCTTGCGCGAGGCGTTCCAGCGTCAAGGCAAGAACATCGACGACGTTTCCCATCAAGAGATGCGAACGCTCGTCTGTGCCCAGTGCCATGTGGAGTACTACTTCAAAGGCGAGGGGAACTACCTGACCTTCCCCTGGGATCAGGGCACGCGTCCGGAAGAGATCCAGGCCTACTACGACGAGAGCAAGTTCGCCGACTGGACCCACGCGATCAGCAAGACGCCGATGCTCAAGATGCAGCACCCCGACTTCGAGATCTACAGCGCTGGGATTCACGCCTACCGCAACGTGGCTTGCGCCGACTGCCACATGCCGTATCGAACCGAGGGGGGCGTGAAATTCACCGATCACCACGTGCAAAGCCCGCTGGTGAACATCGCCAACAGTTGTGCGGTCTGCCATCGCTGGGGCGAGGAGGAGATCCGCCAGCGCGTGGAGACGATCCAAGACTCGGTCCGCGAGGGACGCACGCGAGCGGAAACCGCGGTCGCCCAGGCCCACTTGGACATCGCGGCGGCGATGCAGGCCGGGGCGACGGACGAGGAGCTTCAGAATGCCCGCAATCTGATCCGCTCCGCCCAGATGCGCTGGGACTATGTGGCCGCGCACAACGGCATGGGCTTCCACGCCCCGCAGGAATGCATGCGCACCCTCCAAGCCTCCGTCGATCTGGCCGGCCAATGCCGCGTCGAATGTGCTCGGTTGCTGGCCAAGCATGGCGTGACCGAGCCGGTCCGCTATCCTGACTTCACGAGCAAGGAAAAGGCCCAATCCCTGATTCAGCAGTTCATCGACGGCAAAGGGCCGAAGCTGATTCCCTAGGGCGACGGCGAGCGGGTATTCCCGTTCAGCAGCGGCACTTGTGCCGCGAGCTGGACGTACTCACCGCTTCCCTTTTCTCTTCGCCTCCTTCATGGGCCACTCGGTTGACTCCGTGCGAGCGGCAGCCAGATAGGCCTCGATCTTGGCGACGATCTCCGGATGCTCGGCGGCAACGTCGTTCGCCTCGCCCAGGTCGGTGCGCAGATCGTAGAGGCAGAGCTTTCCGCTGCACGGCCGGATGGCTTTCCAGGAGCCCATGCGCACGGCTTGCTGCGAGCCGCCTTCATGGAACTCCCAGTAGAGGAACTCGTGTTGCTTTTGCTCGCCTTGCCCGAGGAGCGTCGGCACCACGGAGATCCCGTCGATTTCCGCCGGTGGTTTGGCGCCGGCCAATTCCGCAAACGTAGGCAAGACGTCCCAGAAGGCCCACGGCAGGTCGCTCGCCTTGCCCGGGGCGATCTTGCCGGGCCAGCGGGCGATCATCGGCACGCGAATCCCGCCTTCGGTGAGCGAGCGTTTGATGCCCCGCAGCGGCCCGGAACTCTGGGCGAACGTCGGATCGTTGCCGCCTTCCTTGTGGGGCCCGTTGTCACTCGCAAAGAAGACGATCGTCTTCTCGTCGATCCCGAGGTCCGCGAGCCGGTCCAGGAGCCGGCCGATGTCGCGATCCATGCGGGTGATCATGGCCGCGTGTCCCTTTTGCGGCTCCGGCCAGTCCTTGTCGGCGTAGGGCCCGTAGTCGGGCACTTCCATTCCCTTGTTGCCCGCCTCGTTGTTGGCGTGCGGGATGGTCAGGGCCAGATAGAGGAAGAACGGCTCGTTCTTGTGCCGTTCGACGAACTCAAGCGCCTCGGCGGCAAACAGGTCGTGCGAATAGGCGACCCGCTTGGTTGCCACCCCGCCAAACCCTTTGGCCGCGCCACGGCCGACCGGCGTCACTTCGTTCGGCAGCCGAACCTTTTCCTCGTTTCGCCAGAGGAAGTCGGGATAGTAGTTGTGGGCGTGACACTGGTTGAGGTAACCGAAGTGGTAGTCAAACCCTTGTCGAGTAGGAATGCCCGTGGTTTCCGCTTCGCCGAGCCCCCACTTGCCGACAAGCCCCGTCGCGTACCCCGCCTGCTTGAGCACCTCGGCCACCGTCACATCCGCCGGCTCCAGCGGCACCAGGGCGTTGCCCCGCACCCGCGAATGGCCCGTATGCAATCCCGTCATCAAGCAGCAGCGAGACGGCGCACAGACCGTTGTGCCGGCATAGCAGTCCGTAAACCGCATCCCCTCAGCGGCCATCCGATCCAATCGCGGCGTCTGGATCAGCGTCTGCCCATAGCAGCCGAGGTCGCCATAGCCGAGGTCGTCGGCAAGTATTAGTACAATATTTGGTACACTGCGAGGATCTACTTCTTGCCCGCAATATCCCGGAGATATCGACAACGACCAGGCGGTGGCGGTAAGAATGAGTGTAGTTATTCTGTGTAGTTGGAGGCGTAGTAAATTGGAAGGAAATGCCTTCCCCACCATGAATTGTCCAGCGACCATGGCGTCACCTTGTTGCCGGGATTGCGGGAAAACGGAACCTCACAGTGAGCATGCCCGGCTGGCAGCGCGACGAGCTGCAAGAAGGCAGGGCATGCTCAGTATGGCTGCGTGGGTCCGGCGAGTCAACGTTTGGCACGGTAAGCGGGTTGCGAAAGGGGGTAACTCAGACCATGGGACGAAGCCGAAAACAACGCCGCCAGCCGCACGGGTCCGCCTGGCACTGGAAGCAGACGGATTGCTGGTACTGCACCCTGCCGGGCACGAAGAAACGGATGCCACTATTTGACGAGCAAGGGCAGCGGATTCGGGGCAAAGACAACAAGGAAGCCGCCGAGCTGGCCTTGGCGTGGGTCGAGCTGACCAACGACGGCGACGACGTTGGACGGAGAGTCCTTCCCCGCGAGTGGTTGGTTGCCAAGGTCTGCTCGGAGTACCTCCAGTACTGCGAGCGGGGCGTGGCCAATGGCACGATCAGCAAGAGCCATCGGGACAACGCCACAGGCTTCCTCAACAACCTGTGCGCCTACTGCGGGGCGCTACCGGTCGCCCAGCTCAAGAAGGGGCATATCAAGACGTGGCTGGAGGGCCATACGACCTGGCGTTCCACGGCGACCCATCGGGGCGTTCTTGCGATCGTCCTGGCGGCCTTTAACTACGCCGAGCAGATGCACGAGATCCCCAGCCCCCTCAAGGGCCTCAAGAAGCCCGCCTCGCAGCCGCGGCTGCAGTCGTTTTCCGCCGAGGACGAGCAGGCGATCTATGGCGCCACGGAGGAACGCTTTGGGGACTTCCTCTTCGCGGCGATCCACAGCGGGCTTCGCCCTTTTTGTGAACTGGCCCAGCTCAAGGCGGACGATGTCGAGGAGTTGGATCGGGGGATGATGTGGCGGGTCTACTCCTCGAAGACCAAGAAGACCCGGAAGATCCCCGTGCGGCCCGAGGTGGCGGAACGGACCCGCCGGCTGATGAAGACGGCCCCACGGGGCTCGGGGCGGCCGCTCTTTCGCAACACGAAAGGCAAGCCATGGAAACGCATGACGGGGGTCGTGCGGTTTCTTGCCATCACGAAGAAGCTGGGCTGGAACCAGGACGCCGTACGTAGCAAATACTCCTGCTACACCTGCCGCCACACGTTTGCCCACCGGATGCTCTCGGGCTACTGGAACGGGGGCGTGGGCTGCTCGATCGAGACGTTGGCGGAGTTGATCGGCGATACGCCGAAGGTCGCCTTCGACCACTATGGCCGTGAGTGGGGCCAGCACTACCAGGATCCGCTGTGGGCGGCGATCGGGGCCGGAGCGAAGACGAACGGCGAAGCACGCGATGGGCAGGCGGCCTTGGCCGAGACCGACACGCCGGGGACCGCCAGGGGCACGAAACGAGCTGAGCTGCACGCGAAACGCAAACGTCCCCAGGGGAAGAAGTCGTCAACTCGACGGGAGCGAAAGCCACGATGAGCGCGGGCTGACGTCCAAGGTGTTCTTCAGAATCTGGATTCGTCAAAAGCTCATCGGGACTATCATGGATCGAGGATTTTCAAGCCATGAGCACGAAGGGAAGACGTCGACAACGGCGAGGCTCGGCGTGGTACTGGAGGCAAACCGACTGCTGGTACTACACGACGCCCGGGACGAAGAAGCGGGTGCCCCTGGTTGACGAAGACGGCAAGCGGATCCGAGGTCAGGATAGCCGAAAGGCCGCCGAGCTGGCGCTGGCCCGGGTGAAGCTGGCCGGTCGCTGGAGGCCGACGGCCGAACCGGCTGGCGAGACCGAATGGGTCGTCGCCAAGGTCTGCTCGGAGTACCTCCAGTACTGCAAGCGTGGCGAGGCCGCGGGCACCATCAGTGCCGGCTATCGCGACGAAGTTTCCCGGTACTTGAACGACATCTGCGCGTACTGCGGGGCCTTGCCGGTCTCGCAAGTCAAGAAGGGGCACATCCAGGCCTGGATCGAGGGTCATTCCAATTGGCGCTCGCCGGTGACCCGGCGGAACGCAATCACGGTCGTGCTGGCCGCGTTCAATCACGTCCAGGAGATGCATGACGTGCCGCCCCGGCCTCGCTTGCATTCGCTCAGCAAGGAGGATGAAAAGACACTGCTGGAGGCGACGGACGATTGCTTCCGGGACTTCTTGTTCGCGGCGATACGTACCGGCCTGCGTCCTTTCTGCGAGTTGGCTCGCCTGACCGCCGACGAGGTGGAAGAAACCGCACGGGGCATGATCTGGCGGGTGTATTCGACGAAGACCAAGAAGACCCGCCAGATTCCCGTGCGTCCGGAGGTGGCTGCCTTGACGCGACGGTTGATGAAAACGGCCCCCGCTGGCTCGGGAATCCAGCTGTTTCGCAACTCGCAGGGTAAGGCATGGAAACCCGTGACTGGAAAGGGAAGATTCCTCCAGCTCAAGCGGAAGCTCGGTTGGCACAAGGACCCGGTCAAGCAACATTACTCCTGTTACACCTGCCGCCATACCTTTGCCCACCGGATGCTTTCCGGTTACTGGAACGGCGGGGCGGGCTGCTCGATCGAAGTGTTGGCCGAGTTGATTGGCGACACTCCGAAAGTCGCCTTCGACCACTATGGCCGAGAATGGGGGCAGCACTATCAGGAGCCGCTGTGGGCGGCGATCGGCGGCTCGTCAAGGTGAACCATGTCGGGAAGACGCTGACAGCGGGCCATCGCATCGTGGAATCGAGCGGCAGAAAGGCCTGTGCATCCTTGCCCCGGGTTCGAGGCATGAGGCGTGTTCCAGGCGGTGAAGGCAGATCAGAGGTTCGGACGGCCGAGAGGCACCGTGATGCTAGGATAATGGGCAGGCTTATTTGGGAAATGGCGGGGGACCTGACATGTCGGGAAGACCCGCATGAGTTCCCGAACTCGGTCCACTTCATCCGCCTCAATCCGGATTCTCCCCTGTCCTTGGGGGCCCCCTTGCAGGTAGCTGAACGTGACTCGCTGACCGCGGATCACAAGCAGGCCACGGTCCGACATGGCGAGCCAAGCATACAGGCTCGCTACGGAAATCCCGAGCCGCCGCGCGGCTTCATGAGTGGACAGGAGTTCGTCGGACATAAACCCGCGATCAAGAGGGTGAGCAGGATCTGCGAACGATAGTTGCAGGGTATCGCGGGACTGTCGCAGGATCGTCGCACGAAGCGACAATTGGTAAGATCAGGAAAAGGCCCGAGGGTCGCCTCACTACAATGGGTGGAGAGGCGTGTTTCAGCCTAAAGACGTATTTGGAGATTCTCGGCGGGGAGCCCGAAGGAATTGCTCATGTCTCGACTACAGCTAGCCCGACAGGGGTATCAACGCCTCGCAGCGATCTCTCCGTCGCTTTGGATGAGGTGAGTTCTGATCGGGCGGAGGCCTGGCTTCGGGACGAGGTGTGTCCTGTCGTTGAAGAGTTGATTCCCAACAGGGGCTTTCGCTTGGCCGCGCGATGGTCGGTCGACCATCTTGGGCCAGGGGGCGAAACCGATGAACGTCGGCTGGTTGAGGCGGTGGATACCGCGCTAGTGCGATGTGCCGCCGAACTGGCTGCGGCCATGGCGCAAGGCTCGCGGCAAGAGAACGTGGAGGAGGGCAGGCGAGGGGAAACAGGTATCTCTCCTCCGGATACGTCAACCATCGAGTTCATCGTCAGCCGCCCCTGGTTTGACTTGGTGTGCCCGGAAGAGTACTTCGACGCCCATCGTGGTCTGCACCTACTCACCTCGAACCTGGAGCACACAACGGCATTCTGGCAGCGGTACGAACCGAGGCTCCCCGTGGGGGATTATGTCGCCCGAGGTCTGTTCGCTCGGATCGACTACTGGAAGGCCATCCTGGATCGTGTCTGGCGCCAAGTCTTCTGTTCCCTGACCGGTGCTGCCAGTGACGAGTACCAGGTTCACGAACGCCTCTTCTCGACAAAGATCGAATTGGATCAGTCGTTGGAGCGCCTCACGGTACAGTGTCGCTCGGGAGATGGGGCGAGAAGACGGGAAGCATGCACGGCCTTAACCCAGATCTACGTGGCCTACGCCCCGGCACCCAGCCTCGAATGGTTAGGGTGTCCTCCGGGGCTGGCCGCTCATCGAGAAGTGATTCGCTCCTACGTGCGAAGACGCAACGACGTCGCCGGGACCGGCCAAAGAAGTCCACGGTTGTGCGATCCCGACGTTTTGCGACAGCTCGCCGGTTCGCTTGAGGATGTTGTCCCGCTCTATCACGTTCCCGAGGAGCCAGAGGAGCTTATCGAGTGGTCCAGGGATAGTGCGCGGCTCGTACTCGTGGATAGATCCCCGCGAGCCGTATTCTGGGAAGGCAAGGCGGCCGCCGAGGGGCAGTGGGACGCTCACCCCACCGAATGGAATCTGCTGTGGACGCTGGCACTCCACTGCCGGAGGCCCGTGGACCAGGAAATGTTGGCGAACCCGGAGAGGCACAGGATTCGATCCCGTCGCAAGCGGCTGTCAACCTTATTGAAGGAGACACTGGATCTAGATGAACGCATCGAGACCCTCCGGGGCCAGGGCTATCAGCTCTCGCTTGCCG
This sequence comes from Thermoguttaceae bacterium, assembly GCA_039680305.1. Lineage (GTDB taxonomy): Bacteria > Planctomycetota > Planctomycetia > Pirellulales > Thermoguttaceae > JBDKTH01. Next base: position 19,144 of record JBDKTH010001187.1, read on the forward strand.
CCGAGGATATCATACTCCTTCGGGATGATGGTTTTGGTCGGTTGATGTTCGAGGGACGCGGTCGGGACCAGGTCATCTGATATCCCGTCAAAGAGGCCTCCTGACTCAATTGGGCGGTCTTCCTCAGCATCGCCGTTCGAGAACGGGCCCTAAATTCCCGCGATTTTTCTGGCATATCCTCTAGGGGACTTGTTAGCTCGGAAACATCCCCGAACTCGCCCCTCTGCGGCGATCCTTCGGTGCGGAAGCCTCGCTGCTCGGGGGCGAATCCCCCGCCCTCGCCTGCACGATGCTTGTCCACGGCCGGGCAGTGCGTGTCGGTGAACAAGGTCCGGCGAGCTATGCCTCCCGCAGCGCGCTAGTCCTAGTCTCTTCGGATTGGCTGACCGCCTCTGCTTAAGTCGGTCGCCGACTTACGCTATCCCGGTCGAAAGGCGTAACCAGATTGTCGCACAGCGTGACCGTCGTGCGACAATCTCCGGATAGGCTACTCAATCGTCAGACCTTCCGCTCTTTCTGTGGAGTCTTCTATGGACTGCGATTTAGATGACGGTCTGCCTCATGCGAAAAGTTGCACGACGCAACATTATTCTTTGGCGGACTATCCAACGAGCGAGTGGCTCCCCGAACAACTCACAGCCTACGCCCAAGCGCAGAACCAGTCGATCCTGGACGACGAACAGAAGCTGGCCGTAAGGTACTGGCGGTTAGGACTGGCGTTGAATCTCCTCCGCAAGAACTTCCATCACGGGCAGTGGGAACAGTTCCTGGGGTGGTCGAGGATCGAGAAGACCAAGGCCTCGCGTGCAATGGCAATTGCCCGCACCTTTCGGCAGGAGCAGGACTTGGCCGGCTTGACCGTCAAGGATGCCGACGGCCGACGGGCTCGAAGGGATTCCCAGCCTATCCCAACCTCCGCCGATAGGCCCAAGAAGGTCTCCAAGATCGGCCGGTTCTTGGACCATGTGGCCAAGACCGCCGAACTCGTCACCGACGAGGCCGGATTCGCGGAGGCGGGCGAGGCCGTCACGTTGCTGCCCATGGTCGATCAGGCGATCGAGAAGTTGGAGCAGATCCGTGATCTCCTGCGCGAACAGGCCGGGGAAAACCACCTTGCCGGAGCTTCTCACCCACCAGAGAGCTAAATTCTGCCCGCCCGACGCGTCATATATAGTGGGGAAGGTTATCCTTGGGTGGTCCGATCTCTACGTCCTCGGCGTACCAGATCGCTCCGGGAGAACGCGTCTTGGAACGCCCCCAATGAGCGGGCCGTCTTTGATCGAGGCATTCGCCACGATTCTAATGCTCTGCCGTATTACGGTAGATAGCGTGCCGGCATCCCTCCATGCCACAGAGGGCTTGCTTCGGCCGCAGAGTCTTTGCCCTCCGCTCTCCTTCGCGGAACGGAATGCGATTTGTCGCTCGGTGCGACCGATGTGCGACAGTCCCTTTCTATCTTGACCCAGGTATTGTCTGCCCCATACGGCACGTTCCCCGGGTGTTTCCGGGAGGCCATTTCGGCGACGTTGCCAGGTGGTGGCTCTCGTTGGAGGACATTGTCATGAAGACGTGTGACATCCAGAAGCACTCTTACAAGCGGGGTGCTTCAACCAGCTTTGCCGAGGTGTTTATCCCGATTGTGGCCTTAGCCCCTCGGGGTTGGCGCAATGTGTTGCTTACCCGCGCCGCGGCGGCCCTGATCGGCGTTTTGTTGGCTTGGTCTGTGGGAGGCGGGACGACGAGTGTTTTGCACGCGAGCACGGAGGAAGCCCACACCTGTGAGGCAGTGTCCATCGCCCGGCCCACTCTCCAACTCCCGTCCCCTTCCGGTAGCCCTTGGGCAAACGAAGGACCGTGGACCGTTTACTGGGATGGCCGGCGCGTTTGTAACCCGTTCTTGAGCCGTGGCCGGCGCAAGGTCCGACGCACACGGGCGGAGATCGAACAGGAGCGGCGGGAACTGCTGGAGAAGACCCAGCGGGAAATCGACGCGATCGCCGCCGAGTTCCATGCCAAGCTCCCCCGAGGCCAGGCCAAGGGGACCGGCGCGGTCTGTGCCCGCTACAGATCCCGCTTTCAGGACTCGATCGCTGACCAGGTCCGGACACTCTTCGAAGCGGCCCACCAGCTGGGCCTCTTCATTCCGCGTGAACTTGTGTTTTTCGACATGGCCGTCCGCGGCTGGAAGGATCGTCGCCCGGGGCTTACCGCCCTCCGGCAAGCGATCAAGCAGAAGCAGTTCGATGTTTTTCTCGTCTTCACCACCAGCCGCCTGTTCCGCCGTACCTACAAGGCGCCCCAGTTCGTCGAAGAGGAGCTCGTCGAGCGAGGCATCCGTGGCGTCTTTGTGAAGTCACATCTCGACACCGCCGATGGGGACAACTGGCGGACGACCTTCCAGCTCTTCGCCGCCATGGACGAGGCCATGGTCCGGATGTACGCGGAGCACGTCCGCGCCGCTCACGAGGGCCTGTTCCTCCGTGGGATGGTCCACGGTTCGTTGCCCTTAGGCTACACCGGCGAGGTCGTTCCGGGCGAGTTCACCAAACGGAAGCGTCCACGGCGCAAAATCATCGTCCATCCGGAGACCGCCCCGTGGATCGAACGGCTCTTCCGCTGGTTTGTCGGAGACCGGCTGACCTTGGACGAGATCGCCCGCCGTCTCAACGACACTCGCGACGCCCCGGCCCCCGCCAAGTCGCTCACCGGCTGGTGGACGCACGCGCTGGTCCGAAAGCACCTGATGCTGAAGGCCTACCGAGGGCACTGGACCTACGGTGCGGCTCAGACGAAGTGGTCGTCGGACAAGGACTACGCCCAGCGGGTCCCCCGCGAGAAACCGCTCAAGTCCGGCCAGTTCGAAGAACTGCGGATTGTCGCCGACGAACTCTGGTATGCCGCGCAAAAGCGGCTGGCGGAAAACAGCACCCGGTCCGGGCGAAATCCCAAGGACGGCGAACGGCATCGGCAACCCAACTTGCTCCGGCAACTCTTCGTCTGCCCGGAGCACAACCGCCCGTTGGTCGTCGGCGGTCCCCACGGCTCGATCGTCTTCTGCCCGATCTGCCGGGCCCTGCCCGCCGAGAGTCGTCCGCTCTTCACCCACCTCAACCGTACGCTGGCTTTGCGCCTGACCTGCGAGAAGCTGGCGGAGCTGGTCCGCCTCGACGAGCCGTTGGTCGACCAGATCGTTCTTGCCTGCCAGCGTGAAGCGGAGACCGCCCAGCGGCCAGATCCGGAGAAGGAGGCTCAACTGCGGACGAAGCTGGAGAAGATCGCCAAAACGATCGAGTTCAACCGTCGTAATCCGGGCGACACCCAGGAGGAGCTGGAGCAGACCGAAAAGCTCCTCAAGCAACTCCGCCGCGAGCGGGCCGGGATCGAGGCGGACCTAAGCACTTTGGCCGCGGCCAAGAAGCATGCGATCGCGCCGCCGAGTACGGAGCAGGTCCGCCAGGTGCTTACCGAGTTGCACACGGTCCTCACGACCGCAGCGACGAGCCTGACGGACGCTCAGCTGGGGGCGGTGCGGCGGGTCATTGAACTCTTGACGGGCGGCCGTATTGAGCTGGCCCAGAGGGGCGAGCGCAAGGCACAGCGGGGCTGGCTTCAGGGGCGGTTCACCGTCCGGCTACTGTCCTTCCTCGTGGAGCGAGTCACGGGCGTCCAGACACTTGGCAATGAGGCAGGGACCGAAGTGGTGATCGACTATCGCGAGCCTCCAGAGTTTGTCGCCCGGTCGGAGAAGGCCAAGGAATTGTACGACCAGGGCCTCATGAACGCCCAGATCGCCAAGAAACTCGGGTTTGCCCGCAACTACGTCACCGTGCTCCTGAAGCATTGGTTTGAATCCCGTGGGATGGAGATGCCGGACGGTCGCACGCGGCGCGCGACGCTCCGGCAGAAGCACTTGGAGCCACCCCTGTACGAACGGATCGCCGAGGAGGTGATGGCACTGGTCCGGCAGCAGAAGCTCTTGCAGGAGATCGCCGTCACGCTGCGAGTCGACCGCAACACGGTCACCTCGGCGATCCGCTGGTGGCACGAGAGCCAGGGGCTGCCGGTTCCCGATGGTCGCACGCGGCGCAAAGAACTCAGGCTCCCAAGGTAGAGAAAGAGGCTCCCGATCCGCAGACACATCTGCCTGAGCAGCCGTCTGAGGCCGGCGAGGGCCGGTAGACGGCCCATCCATGGACACTTCGTTCTTGTTCCAGGCCCGTGGTAGGGGCCACATCGGTGCCCTGCCACGGGCCTCGTCGTTTGCGCATGTATGATCCTCCAACTACTTGCACGAAAGGACTACCTCGTATGACCGCCATTACCTCTTCTATTCAGGACGAATCGCAATGTCCGAGTCGATCGACGCAGGACGCAGGCCAGGAAGGACGCAAGGAGTTCGCCCAGTTAATCGGCCGCTTGCTGGCGCACCACTGGCTGGCAAAGAAGCGGGCGGGCCGCGGCACCAGGGCCGTTGACACGTCCGAGAGTTCAGCGCCGGAGGATCCTGTCTAACCTACAACATGCAGAGCGCCCTTCGGTCCCATCTCTGCTTCGGAGGTCCCCCGCGGCGTGCTCTCGACTGACCGTCGGGGTACTGGGACCGTTGCAGAAGCTCATTCTCTCGGCTGCCTCCGAGCTAAATTTCCGGCAAAGACGTGGCATATGTACATGGAGAAGGCGTTACCTATTGGCCGGGCAGCTTGAGGTGCCGAAACGCCCGATCGCATCTCCTCTCCCTTGTACGTTCTCGTACTGCCTTCCCTAGCTCTCGACATCGGTTACAGCGAGTGGACGCGTCATCTCGTCACCATGGACGTGCCTCAGTCCCTCGTCGCTCGGCCACGGCGATCAGTGTCGCCTATCGGATGGCGATGCCTCGCCCTTGCGACTCTTCATCGCATGTGTGGATGCCGCCCGTCCTGGCCAGTTCGATGCTAGGCATAGCGTCCCTTCGATCGGCGAAGCCGATCCGGGGACCGACGAAGCGAAGGAGCCTTGAGCTTTCCCTTTCCCACAAGCCCCTTTTTCGTGAGGAGGAACTAAACCTTGTCGCATGTCGTTACCATCACAACCGAGGTCCGCGATCGGGCGGCCATCCAGGCGACCTGCAAGCGGCTGGGCCTCGCCGAGCCCGTCCACGGCACGGCTCGACTTTTTAGCGGCCCGGTCGAGGGCTGGGCCGTCCTGTTGGCCGGGTGGCAGTACCCGATCGTCTGCGACACAAACAACGGCCAAATCAAGTTCGACAACTTCGGCGGCCGCTGGGGCGATCCCAAACACCTCGACGCGTTCCTGCAGGCCTACGCCTGCGAAAAGGTCCGGATCGAGAGTCGCAAGCAAGGCCATCAAGTACGTGAACAGCAGTTGGCCGATGGCTCGATCAAACTGGTGATCCAAGTCCAAGGAGGTGTGGCGTGAAGACGATCGAGATTCTTGTCAGCACCAAAGGCGCGACTACGGTCACGACCAAGGGTTTCTTGGGCTCCGCCTGCC
>JBDKTH010000994.1:0-4370 GCA_039680305.1 Thermoguttaceae bacterium
GGCTGACGGGCTGACCCTGAGCCTATGCTACCCTCTTGCCGGCGACGTCCAGCAAGCCATTCACGCCCTAGCCCAGGCCCGGGGAGCTCATCTGCCCCGTCCGGAATAGATGCAGGCGGCAAAAGGATGCGATCCGGTGGCGAGCCACTAGGGATGCCACGGCTTGCCAAATACCACGTTTCCACCGGCCACTGTGCAGCAAACATCCAGCCCGGCCGGAGACTCGCCATGGGCCTCGCGCACGAAGAATTGTACCAGTTCCGCTGGCCGTCCAACCTCCACCCCGCCTCGTTTCAAACCAAGGAGCCTCGCAGGATGAACACTGGCCATATCGACGGCCGTAGCCAGGCTCACGTCTGCAAACCGAAGGACGTTGGCCACGCACACGTTCAACGGCAGTGAAGCGCCGGCCAGGAGTTGCGTCTGGCCGGCGATGACGAGCCGTCCGCTCGGCAGCAGATCCACCTCACAGAGACCATTCTGGTATCGGCCCGGCGGCATTCCGGCAAACCCCGACATGTCGCTCACCAGGATACACCGCTGGGGCGTCTTGGCTCGAACGAAGGTCTTGACGACCTCCGGGGGCAGATGGTGGCCGTCGACGATCAGCCCCGCGGTGAGCCGGTCTTCGGCGAGTTGGTCCCAGATGTAGTTGGGGTGACGGCGGATCGTGCCGTGGGCGCCGTTGCCCAAATGGGTGCTCAAGCGGGCCCCCGCGTCGACCGCCCGACGGATCTGTTCGGAATTGGCCGCCGTGTGCCCAATGGAAACGACAACGCCGGTCTGCGTCGCCTGCTCGATGAACCGCGGCGACTCGTCGAACTCGACCGACATCGTGAGGATCCGGATCCGTCCGCCGGCGGCCGCCTGGAGCCGTTGGAATTCATCCCAATCCGGTCGGCGGCAGTGTTCGCGAGGATGGGCCCCCCGAGGACCGTCTTCGGTCGACAGGTACGGGCCTTCGAGATGGATTCCCGCCACCTGCCGTGCGACACTGGAAGACGCCTCGCAGGCCGTGGCGATCGTTCGCATGGCATGGGCGAGCACGTCGAAGTGCTGCGTGGTCACCGTGGGACAAGACTGCGTCACCCCGTAGGCTTCCAACTTCTGCCCAACCTCGGCCACCGTTTCCGGCGTCAACTGGGTGGAACTGAACTCATGGCCGCCGAAGCCGTTGACCTGGATGTCGATCAGTCCGGGCCCGATCCAAGGCCACGCGTCGGCCGAGTGGGGCCCGGTCGCCTGCGGCGTCACCCGGACAACCTTTCCCTCGGCAACCTCCACACACACCGGCTCGGTGGTATCGTAACGTCGGCCCAAATACTGCATCGCATCCCCCACAACATCGCGACTCAACGGCAATCGTCTCGAACTGCCCCTAGTTTACCCGATCCGTCGAGCGCAATAAAGCAGCCGGGGTGGCCACCTCGACTGGTGGTCACCCCGGCAGGCTTGCCTCTCTCTGCAGACCGATCTCGATCCTCCGCCGTCCCGTTCCTCGGACGGTGGAGCGAAGTGGCTCAGTATGTTTTGGTGGTTGTCGGGCGAACCACCATCGTGGCGTTCGCACCGGCCCAGCGGTTCGGATAGGCCGAATTGGTCGACGTCCAGCGCGGGCCGGCATCGCCATGGATCAACTCGGTTCCCGCCGTGGGCCGCAGATTGGAGAACCCAAACCAACGGCGAGCCGCCATGCGATCCTGGCGCTGGTTCGAGCGGAACTCGGCCTTCTGCCGCACCGCGAAGCTCGGATCCTGCTGTTGCCGGAGGTACTGTTCGTAGAACCACATGTCCGGGGTCGGCGTCAACTCCCCGGCCGAAATTGTGCCGTTGAATTTCAGTTTCGTGGAGTCGGGACTTTCCGCCCGAGCCGGAACCACGGTCAACAGAACAAGCAATGGGAGGGCAATCGGCAGCCACTTCATGGGCAAATCTCCTTATGGGCCCGAAGGTCCGTCACAACCATTACACCGATTCGGCTTGGAACGGTCGGTGAGATTAGCCAAACTCTGACGAATATGCCGAGAACGGCCGCCGGCCCGGAATATAGCGAACATAGCGAGTTTGCGGCGGTGTGCGATGTGCCACTGCTTGCCTAGAGGGCAAGCAGTGCTGCGGCTTCGTTATGGCCGGATCTTGGGAGACACTGCTTGCCCTCCAGGCAAGCAGTGGCACGCGCCGCAAGCGGCTTGAGCTAAACGGGCTGAGCACCAGACGCGGGCGACCGGCGTGCCACCGGCCCTTGGGGGATGTCCAGATAGCCGCGGTACGCACGGGCGCCGCCGTCAACGACCAGCACATAGAGGAGTGAGCCCGACTGCCATGCCGAGACGGAGCAATTGTGAGTGGTCAACGCGGGCTGAGTCCCAGGGCTTGTCGGCACCCCGGTCACGGTCTGGCGGACCACATAGAGCGTCGCCCGGGCCTCGCCGGGGACGGTCAAGTCATAGGCCACGCCCGATCGGCCGAGGAACTGGGGGACCGATCGCCAACGCAGCTGCGCGTGTTGCAGCACGAGAGGGCTGATCGGGAATTCCTTGGGCGGAGGAGTCTCAGCTGCCAGGTGCTCTTCGGCGGGCGAGAACGACTCGGTCTCAAACAACCGGACAGCCATCTCCAGCACATGGTCGTCCCGATACTCTGCCCGTTGGTTGCTGACCATCACGGCCACCAGAAGCGAGGCGGCCAGCGTCAGCCCCAGGCCGGCGGCGCCAAGGAGCCATCGTCGTCGCGAACCGTGCGTTTGCGGAGGAGCCACGGTGGCGACCGGCGGATCCGCGTCGGGCGGCGGAGTGGCCACCTCGTTGGCCGGGGTCAGGCGCTGGAGAATGCGATCGGCGAGCCCTTCCGGAACGGGCACCTCCTGAAAGGCTTTGGCCAACGACAAATCGATTCGCTGCAGGCGTTCGTGGGCTTCGTACAGTTCAGGGCTTTCCGCCAGATGGGCGGCCAAGAACGCCAAGTCCGGATCGGCCAGGTCGTCGCGTCCTGGACGACAGGCCTCCATCGCTTCGACGATACGGGGATCCCGGATCGGCTCGTTTTCCATCATACCTATCCTTGCTGGCGCACGGCGATCTCTTGAGACTCATCGACCACGAGCCCCTCCGATTCGAACAGTCGGCGGCGCAGGTGGCCTTTGGCCCTGGCCAGGCGACTCATGACCGTTCCCATGGGCAGATCGAGTTGCTCGGCGATTTCCCGATAGGAACAGTCCTCGTAGTAAAACATCGTCAACACGACGCGGTATCCCGGCGCCAATTCGGCGATCGCCGCCTGCAACCGCTCCTGGTCAATCGCCAGTTCGTCGGGGCACTTTTCCGGGATCGCGTCAATGTTCAATTGGAGATTCCCGGCAAGGACGGGGCGTCGTTTCTGACAGCTCTTGAGGAACGCATTCCGCAAGATGGCGAACAGCCAACTCCGCACGGATTCCACGCTCCGCACTTGCCCCAGGCTTTGCTGGGCTTTGAGGAACACCTGCTGGGTGAGATCCTCGGCATCGGGCACGCTTCCCGTCAACCGGTAGGCATAGCGGTACACCGCCTGGTGATACTCCACGACCAGTCGGGCAACGTCCAACGCGTCCTGGTGCTCCACCATTTGTGGTCCTTCCGCAAGATAGACACCCGCTGGCGGACAGTTATTCCCGCCGTGGCACGAAATCCCCCAAAGGGTCCACCCAAATTTTAACGCCCCGGGAATATTTTCCCAGGGGAGAGGCTCTAAAGGACGGGTAGCTCCCTTGCCCCCTGCTCGTCAGACCCAGGACTAGTCGGTGATAACGGGGCAAAGAGCAGTTCCCGCAAACGCCCAGGAAAGGTTCCTGCCGGCACCTCGATTCCTCTCGTACAGGAAAGGAAGGACCATGCGAGCATTGGCACTAGGGGTGGTTGTGTTGAGCATGACTCTGTTCAGCTTCGGCTGCGAGCAGAAAAAGCCGACGCAGCCGCAGAAGGAGCCACCCGCGGCACAACCGGCGGATCAGCCCACGGAGAAACCGGCCGTGAAACCGGAGGAAAAGGCCCCGGCCGAACCGATGGCCGAACCGATGGCCAAGCCCGCGGACGAAAAGCCCGCCGCCGAGCCCGCGGAAGAGAAGCCTGCCAAGCCGGAAGCCAAGGAAAAAGTGCCGGAAGCCCGGCCCGCCCTCCCCCCAGGCGAAGAGAAGCCTGAGGAAAAGAAGTAGGAAGACCTATTCGACAACCTGCTCGAAGGGGAAAGGCGACGCCCGTTGCCTTTCCCCTTTTCAATCTTCAATCTTCAATCTTCAATCTTCAATCTTCAATCTTCAATCTGCAATCTGCAATCTGCAATCTTCAATCTTCAATCTTCAATCTGCAATCTGCAACCTGCCCCATCAGAAAAGA
>JBDKTH010000952.1:0-4869 GCA_039680305.1 Thermoguttaceae bacterium
GCCTGTTTGAGGATCTCGCGCACGCGCGCGTCGATCGCCTGCAATTGGGCTTGGGAATACTGACGGCCGGGCGTCCGGTCGTCGAGCACGGTCCGGCACTGGCCGATGCCCACCTCGTCGCCGCCGAGGCCGAATTCCTCGACCAGGGCCCGGGCGATGGTCGTCGCACGCTCCAAATCGCCGACAGCACCGATCGATACGTCGTCCAGCAGTTGCAGTTCCGCCTCGCGTCCTCCCAGAAGGACACAGAGGTCGTCCTCGAGTTCGCCTTGGGTGACGACGTAGCGGTGCGTAGGGTCCTGGTAGCGGACGAACCCCAGCGCCCCGGCGGCGTCGCCCTGGATCGAGATCCGGTCGATGGCCGTGGCATGCTCGCAGAACATCGCGCACAGCGCGTGGCCCGATTCATGGGTGGCGACAACCCGCTGTTCGGTGACGGTCATCTTCGGCCGGTCGACCCATTCGGACAGTGCCCGCTCCACGTCGGCCGGTTCGGTCGGCCCGGTGCGGTTCTCGCGCAGGCGGACGCGTGCCAGGGTGCGACACAAGGCGTTGAGATGGTCGCCGCTGTACAGGGTGCCCAGGGCGGCGCCTTCCACGTAGTCGCCCGTGCGGCGCGTGGCGTAGTGGAGGGCCGGCTCGGTCATCTCCAGGTTCATCGTGCGGTTGTAAATGTCGAGGATCGCGCGGCGGTCGTCGGCCTCAGGGTAAGGAATGCGGAGCATGAACTCGAAGCGGCCGGGGCGCAACAGGGCCGGGTCGAGGATGTCGAAGAAATTGGTCGTGCCCACGACAAAGACCAGCTCGTCGCTGTGGAAGCCGTCCATCTCGGTCAAAAGCTGGTTGACCATCGAGTGTTCCACGCCCGAGCCGGTGAACGTGCCTCGCGCGGCGGCGAACGAATCGAGCTCGTCGAATACGATGATCGCCGGGGCCGACTGGCGTGCGCGGTGGAAGATCTGCCGCAGGTTTTCCTCGCTCTCGCCCACCCAGCGGCTCTTCAACTCCGGCCCCGAGACCACTGTGATCGCCGCGCCGATGGCGGTGGCCATGGCCTTGGCAAAGAGCGTCTTGCCGGTGCCGGGCGGGCCCCAGAAGATCATCCCCTTGGGGATCAGGTTCTCCAGCTTGCGAATTTCGTCGGCGTCGGTCTTCTGGTCTTTGAGCGTGAGGACGTCGAGGATCTCCGACTTCAGACGCCGCTTGACCTTCTCATAGCCGCCGATGTCCCGGTCCAGATCGACGTGCGGCACCTCCAACTGCCCGCCCGAGGTCGCGTGGCGGATCTGGTGATAGGCACGCCGGGGATCGGCCGGGTAGTCCTCGCCTTCAAGCGAAGTCAGGAGCTTGCGCAATCGGACGGCGTTCATCCCGGAGACGTATTTGTACAGGGCCCAGGGGTTGAAATGACGGCCGAACTTGCGTGCCTCCTTGCGAGTGATCAGGTGACGCAGCCGATCGCGCCCGATCCCCAGCAGGCTGTAACGGTGCGGAAACAGGTTCTCGATCACGCGGGGCAGCGGGAACGACGGGTCCTTGAACCCCAGCCACACCAGCTCCGGGTTCTCATAGAGCAGCGGCACGACCTCGCGTGCTTCGGGAGTCAGTCCGCCCTGGCTGGTCGTCAACAGATCCAGGTGGGGCAGCACCACGACGCGGCGATCCACCGCCCCGCGCACGGCCTCGCGAAGCTGGTTCAACATCAGGCCGACGAAGCCGCTCATCGGATCGGGCGGCTGACCTTCGCGCGGGCGGCCGTCGAGGTAGAGGCAACGCAGCGACGCCTGCTTGAGTCGCCCTCGCAGGCTGACGAACAAGAACGGGGCAAGGTCCTTGTCGCACTCGACGAGCACGGGCAGGCCGCGCCGGAGATCCAGCGCGATCTCGGCCAATTCCCCGGCGTACGCGACCTCCACGGCCTCGTCGACGGCAAGCGATTCGGGAAGTTCGTGTTCGGCAATGAGGATCGACATGCTCTACAGCTCCACCACAATCGTCAGGGAGCCGGTCTGAGGATCGTCGGCCATCTGCTTGACGCGGCCCATCTGCGACGCCTTGCGTTTGAGAGCCTCGGCCGTCGCCCGGTTGACCGCCTGATCCAGCTCGGCGCCGACGTCGCCGAGTCGGGCCTCAAGGCGGTCGGTAAGCTCCGTTTGAAGCTTCTTTGCCTGGGTCTGGGCTTCTTTCTCCAGCGACGCGCGGAGTTGCTCGCCCAGCCGCTTCTTGGCCTCGCAACTGCTGCCATCCTCGTCGTAGGCATAGCCCGTCTTCTCGGCCTCCAGCGCGACGCTCTTCTCCGACGTCGCGCGGACCGTGACCGCTCCGGTGGCCAACTCGACGGTCACCTCGACGTCGCCCTGCGTTCGGACCAGGACGTCGTTCCGTCGCTCGAAGCCGCGGCGTGCAAGTTCTTCGGCCAGCAGTTCGGCCATCTCGCGAGCCGGAAGGACTTCCAGTAATTCAAGCTGCGAACGGACATGGTCTTCCGCCTTGATGACGCGCCGCATCGTCTCGCGGACGCAGACCCGATATTGACGACTCACGTTCCACCTCCTTCCGTTTCTTGCCCCAACGATCGCGGGCAACTCCCCTCCGGACGATCGACATGGACGGCCGCATGCATCGGGTCGACCCGGCGGATGAGCGCGCGGGCCAAATCGCAACAACGGCCGCCGTCCCAGTGTTCCCAGTCGGCCTTCCAAAGCTGCGAGGCCGCGTAGCCGTCGTCAAAATAACCGATTGCGACGGCCTGTCGCTGCCAATGCGCCAGCCGCTCCAAGGCGTGAAGAAAGGCGAACGCTTTCGTATGCGTCGCGACGCGCTGCCCCATGGGCAGGCCGCTCAAGTGCAGCCGCCCGATCCAGGCCTCGACCGACGGTTGATGATGCAAAAGACGCGCGGCGGCCATGAGCACGAACCGGCTCAGGTCGCGACGTTGCTGCGTCTCCAATGCGTCGAACAAGGAGTCGAGGACTCGTTGTTGAGCGGCGCCCACGGCCCGCATCTGCTCGGGCCGCGTGCACTCCGCCTTGTTCCGTTCCATCTGGATCCAGTGATCCATCAGTTCGTGCTGGAGGGCTTCGAGGATGCACGCCCCCACGCCCGTGGTCCACGTCTGCCAGTCGATCGGCACGCCGCTTTGCACCTCGGCGAACTCGTCGGCAAAGGCCAGCCAGCACAGTCCGTGGCCGGCCCAGACCTGGCGGCGCCGCAGGGAGTCGGCAATCGCCGTGCCGCGTACGGCGCGATAGGCGAGAAACTGCACCAGCCGATCCCCGGTCGTCATCGGTTCCTTGGTGCGAGGGCGCCAAGCTTCTTCGTTTGCCACCGGGTTCCGAGCGGTCAGCCAGAGGAGGAATTCCAGCGTGTTGCGGGAAAACGTCAGTGCCAACTCGCGAGGCGGCATGCGCTGCCAGAGGCGTCCTTCGACCGGCCGCTCGCCGCGCAAGAACCGCTCGCGTCGCCAACCGCCCCGGGCCAACAGGTGCACGCAGCCTTTGGCCAACGCCTCCTGGACCAGTTCCACGGCATTACGACTCAATCCGCGTGGCTGCTCCATCTCGCGCGAGACCAGCGGCAAGACCTCCGCGCGCGGAGCTTGCCCCAGGATGCCATAGACGATCCGCAACAGGTTGCTCTCAAAACGACGGACGGCGCGCAAGACTCATTTCCTCTCCAGGGTAGTCCAACCCGGCACAGGCCGCAGCCGCGTCCAGACGCGTTTGGCCTTCGGGGCAGGAAACCCATTGACCGACAACTCGTTTCCTCGGAGACGAATCTCCAGGCTATTGGACGACAGCCAGCAGGCGGCGTCGGCCTGGTAACGATCGCTGAGGAAGTGGACTCGCTGGTTCGTCGAGCCGACCCACCGACGCCGGGTCTCGGGCAAGTGGCGCAGGTAGGGCCCATCGACCAGCAGGTCGCTGTGCCTCAAGAGTTCGCCCACGGCGGGATCCGGCATGCGACGAAGTTCCTCGAGCGTGTAGCCGCTGAAGATCATCACCGTCAGTCCTCGCTGCCGGACCGCCTTTGCCAGATCGGCAAGGCCGCTGGCCTGTGCAAACGGCTCGCCGCCGAGGAGCGTGAGCCCTTCGATAGCATACGTCTGAATCGACGCGTCGACCTGATCCAAAAGTTCTTCGACCGAGACCGTCCTTCCTCCGTGAAATGGCAGCATCTCCGGATTGCAGCAACCCGAACATCGCAAGGGGCAGCCCTGAACCCAGAGGGCGAACCGGCGTCCCGGCCCTTCGGCTTCCGTGACCGGCACGACGTCTGCCACCTGGAGCACGCCAGCCCCACGGGCTGCAACCACCGTCTTCATTCCATCTGCCCTCAGGCCCAAAGACACGCCGGTCCCAACCGACGCAAGGCGACACGTTCGCGTCTCCCTTTGAAGATAGCGTCTTGTCCTTCGCCATGAAAGGCCCCGTCGATTCACGGAGGGGGTAAGTTGCCCCAAGTTACCATCCGCTTACTGCATCCCTACTTTGACGACACGCCCGGCGGTCCTCGGTTCGGAGAATGCAGTGGTTTGGGACGCTACGACAAGTGTGGCAGAGGCGGTGTCTGGTAGATCGCGACGGTGCCATCCTGGGAGACGAGGGCAAACTCATGTGGCAGCGCGGGGGAGAGAACGGCGATCGGGGGCCCGTGCCGATGGGCGATGCTCGCTTCCCAGCGGACGCTGTAGTTCTCGGCGGTGCGGTAGACGTGGCACTGCTCCTCCGAAGCCGCCAAGAGCCAGCCGCAATCGATGAACTGCAGCACGGGAGCGACCAGGGCCACGGCAAAGGGAGACAAGTGCTCCTGGGATTCGTCCCAGTAGAGCATGGCCCCTTGCTCCAAGGCCACAGCCACACGGGCTCG
>JBDKTH010000510.1:0-2049 GCA_039680305.1 Thermoguttaceae bacterium
CCCGGCCGACGACTCGATCAGCCCGATGCTCGAAAGTGCCCTGGATCACTGCGCCCTGCTCGATTCGCTCGGCTTCACCCGGTATTGCGTCTCGCTCAAGGACTCGGATCCTGCCAACGTGGTCGAGGTCAACCGGCGGTTTGCCGCCCAACGCCCGGAGATTCCCCTGCACCTCGGGGTGACGGAAGCCGGGCTTCCGCCGGAAGGGATCCTCAAGACACGCATTGCTTTTGAGCAACTCATCAGCCGGGGGATCGGCGACACGATCCGCGTCTCGCTAACCGTACCGAACGCCCGCAAGCCGGAGGAGATCCTGGCGGGCCGGGAGATTCTCGCGGAGATCGCCGCCGGCCGGGTGCGGAGCGTGGTCGACTACGGACGCCAAGGGCTGAACATCATTAGTTGTCCCAGTTGCTCGCGGGTGGAAAACGAGGCCTTTGTGGAACTGGCCGACAAGGTCCGGACCATGACCCGCTATGCGGCCGACGAGCCATTGACGATCGCCGTGATGGGCTGCCGGGTCAACGGCCCAGGCGAGACCGACGGCGCCGACCTGGGGCTCTGGTGTGGCCCGCACTTCGTCAATCTCAAACGCGGCAGCCAGCCTTTGGGGGCGTTTTCCTACGACGAGATCCTGCCGCGGCTGAAGACGGAGTTGGATGCGTTGATCGCGAAGAGGGGCAAGCAGTAGACAGCAGGAAGTGAAGATTGTCTCAGGTGGGGTAGCAGGGCCAAGCCTTTTTGCTTAACTTCGTCCTTCGTCCTTCCCCTTCCTCCAGGCGTCGGAATCTGCTACGATCCGGCACGCAAGCTCACCGGATGGGGGGATGGAGGAAGAGGATGAAGCTGGTCGCCCTGATCGAGGCCCCGGACCACGTCTGCTACCGCTACCGCGTGGGGGCGTTTGCCGAATCGCTCGCTGCCCTGGGAGTGGAGTTGGAGGCGATGCCTCTTGCCCGGGGAATGCGGCGAGTCAGGCAGTTTCTCTCGCTCCGTCGGGCTGACGTGGTGCTCCTCCAACGCAAGCTGCTGCCGTTTTGGCAACTGCAAATCCTTCGCGGAGCGGCTCACCGGTTGATCTACGACTTTGACGATGCGGTATTCCAACGGGACAGCTATAGCGGCAAGAGCCCGAACAGCTGGATGCGCCTGATGCGGTTCTGGGCGACGGTTTACGCGTCGGACGCGGTCATTGCCGGCAACGACTACCTGCGCCAACGGGTGACCTCGTACGTCGAGACGCAGCGAGTCTACACGATTCCCACCTGTGTGGCCCCGGGCCGGTATCCGCTGGCCCAACACACGCGCAAGGGCGCGGCAACTCGACTCGTCTGGATCGGGCAGCAGAGCACCCTGTCGTCGCTTGGGAGGATGAACGATCATCTGGCGGCCGTGGGCAGGGCCCTGCCAGGCCTGGAGTTGCGCATCATCTGCAACACGGGCGCCGAGGTGTCCGGGCTGCGGGTCGTGCCGCGAACCTGGACATCGGCGACCGAAGCGGCCGAGTTGGCCGACGGCGACATTGGCATCACCTGGCTGCCCGACGACGCCTGGAGCCGGGGCAAGTGCGGCTTGCGGGTCTTGCAGTTCATGGCGGCCGGGCTGCCCGTCGTGGCCAATCCCGTGGGAATGAACCGGGAACAAGTCATCCCAGGACAGACGGGCTTCCTGGCGTCCACGCCCGCCGAGTGGGCCGAGGCGGTCGTCCGGCTGGCGACCGATCCGCAGTTGCGCCAGCGTATGGGGCAGGCGGCACGCCGGTCGGTCGAAGAACACTACAGCGTCGCACGGTGGGGACGCCTGTTCGCCGAGGTGGTCGCAGGCACGGCCGGGCCGGCCGCCGAGCGTTCGCTCGGTTCCTTCCATTTCCAGGAGCGGGAGGCCGCCTAGTGGCCGAGGCATGCCGACCACTTGCCGTCGGCCGCCGTGGCCCAGGGCTGCGCCCGAGGGGCCCTCGCATCCTCTGTTTGCTGACTCTCTGCCTGGCGGTCAGTTCGGGCTGTCTGGCCGAGTGGACCAATCGGCTGAAGCTGCCGGCGGAGTACACGC
>JBDKTH010000747.1:0-3816 GCA_039680305.1 Thermoguttaceae bacterium
GCGGATTTTGCGCCCAGCTCAAGAACCTGACCAACCGGGCCGCCTGGCCACGGGCCACGGCATCCAGATCGCCGGCCGGGACGAGGTATTGGGCGTAGTCAAACAGAATCGCGATGCTCTTGCGCGACGCGGCGTCGTCGACCAGGCTCCGTTCGATGAAGGTGTCCAGGAGTTGGAGCACCTTGTCGGGCTCTTTGGGCCACGTGGACGGCTCGCCCCAGCGGGCCGAAAGGTACTGGAGCATCCCACGCAATCGCTCGCCGTCGCCGCCGGCCATCGGGCGCAGCCCTCGGCTCAGGTCGTAGCTCAGCACAATGTCCCAGCGTCCGAAGACCTGCGTCGACAAGAACTCCGACAGCGTGCAGTAGGTGTCCTGGTTGCCCCGCGGACACCACACCAGATCGTGCACGTTGCCATGCACGACGAACAGGCACGTTGTTCCTGAAAAATACAGGTCGGCCAGGTTCCGCGTCCACGGCGGATACCACGCCGGCAGCTTGTCCGCACTGCCGATTGCCGCCCGAGGCAGACTCGAATCAACCGTGTTGACTGGTTCTGTGGTCAAGATCGGATCCGAGAATTAGGAGAGGAGCAAAGTGGGGAAAATCTGAAATCGGAAACGCGAAATCGAAAACAAACCAGAATGCTCAGCCGCGGAATGCTCAAAACCGTCTTGGCATCGCGTTGACGTGCAAGCCAACACCCGCCACTCCGTTTCTATCATTCGTCGTTCGGGCTTTCATCTTGGTTTCGTCGTTGGAATTTGTTTGGTATTTCCGGTTTCTCTGTTCGTGCTACCCCCCCACTTCACAGTTGCTTTTCGACTTGCTTCTCCGCAGGGCCCAACTGCTTGGTCTCCTGCGACACCCCAGCCGTGTCGGGGGTCACCAGACCCATCTGGACTTCGAAATCCTTGAGGGCCTGTTCAGCCAGGGCCGACTCCATGGCCTGCTCGCGCTGGACCTCTTCGACCCCTTCGCCCGACAGGTCGGCCGCCACGCGGGCTTTGCCACGGTTCAAGGAGATCTTGTCGTTGATCACCTGTTCGATCTGGCCGAAGTCGGTCGTAACGTCAAAGTTGAAGCTTGTGGCCAGCTTGGCCATTTCCGCCTCGGCGCGGCTCATCTTCAGCTCGGCGTCGTACTTGACGATCTTGGTGCGCACGTCGCCAAGCTTTTTGCTGGCGTGCTTGATCTTCGTGAGATTGTTGTCGTAAGCCGTCTCATGCAGCTTGAGCTGTCCTTCGTTCTCGGAGAGCTCTTGCTTGGCCTTTTGCAGCTCCAACGCGAAGCGGGATGCCGTTTCGCGGTCGCCCGCGGTCAGATAGGCCTTGACCTTGGCTTCCAGGCTGCTGACGTGCTGACGGTCGACCGTCACCTGCCGGGTGACCCGTTCCACCAGCCCCCGGTACTGCTCCAGGCCCTCGCGTCCTTCCTTCAGCTGAGCGACGGCCAGATCGTACTCGTATTGCATCTGGGCGATCGGGTCGGAAGTCCAGAAAAAGTTGGCCACCTTGTTGATCTGAGCCATCAACGAGTGCCACAGCTTTCCAAAAATCATCGTCGCATCGCTCCTTTCCCGGCATTGCGCAGGACAAAGCCAATCGAGACCAATCTCCCCGAGCGCGACCAGCCGGCCGACGAACTTCCCTCGCCCAGCAGACGGGTTGTCAGACAAGGGTCGAGAAATGCTTGCCTAAGGGTGAGAGAGCTGCCCAGCCTGGTCATCCGAAAACCACCGACGGGTGTCCAAAGTATACATCTTCGGATCAACTCTAGCAGACAGCCCGATAGCAGGGAAGCCCCCGGGCCGGTTTTCTTTCCCGATAGAGGGGAAGGGGGGAGTTCTTCGCTTGCCTTGCAGTGTCTCTGACCGTCGGTCGCTCGCCGGATCGGCAGGCGGAAGTCCTGGTACGATTGCCGGTTAGGTTGGGCGTCGGACTTCTGGTACGGGTGTTGCGGACAGCTTGGCGAATTGGCTGACCGTTGAGGACTGATCGCTGACAACTCCTTAGTCTGTCCTCAAGAGAAAAGCGAACGGTACAGCGGAGCGTGCCTGCTACTTTTCTTGCGAGTGCGCCGCGTGGGCGTTGTGCGGCGAAGGTCATGTTGGCTACGTCCCTCGACCGCTGCGCGGTCAGTCAACAGACGGAGTTGAACGTCCACTCTCCCTCTCGTCCAATGGCTGGTAACCGCCTCACCCGATCCGCACCAAGAGCCGGTGCTGACCGGTGCAACCGCGACAACGGCCAGCAGTTGGTAAACCCTATTCTCGACCGCAGGGTTCGGCTAGAATCGAAAGAAAGCTGCCAGTGGTGAGCCTGCGGGGGCATGATGGCGGCTAGAAGACCATCCGCGGATAGGACTATGCCCATGGCCACACCCAACGCCGAAGCTCTAAGCCGAATCTGCGGCGATGCAGGGGCCCTTCGCGCCGTTCGCTACGGTCTGTTCGATGACTCCCCGTCCTTACTTGTCGGCGTGATCTTCGATTTCGAGACGCTCAACGCCACTATGCTTGCCGAGTCTACCTACGACGAGATCCTTATAAGACTGGCGCCTTACGATCTGGAGTCAGACGAGAAGCTCCTTACGGTGAGCGGCAGAAGCCCTTGGAACGAATTGTGTGGTTTGCGTATCCGGTGGGCGTGGGAGATGACGAATCAACAGGGATACAACGACGGCCTACGTTTCGAGTTCGGCGATCCGGAAACCGGCGAGAAGGGGGAAACAGTCGAGATGCTGGTGGCAGCCTCCGCAATTCAAGTTTCCCTCGCCCGTTCAGTTACTATATGAGCGGCGAACTCGCCACAGCCGCAACGCTGGTCGCCGCTTTGTGGCTGCCGGCCCCGGAATCGCGGTAGATTGATCGAAGGATAAAACCGTTGACGACTGGACGCCGCCGCGACGGCTGCGGATTCCGTCGGCACAACCCCACAATTGAACGCAAGAATTGGCCATTATCGCTTTTCCAGACAGGTCGGCGGCTGGGGAGCCTATGCCGATGTTCGGGTAGCAGTGCAGCCCACGGAGACGCCCACCGTAGAGGTGCTTTTCGACGTTCCCGGCCTGCACAGTGACCCACGATGGTACGATTGGGAGGCCGGAGCACGTTTTGGAGTGCACTACGCCATCGAGCGATCGCCACTGGTGAAGACGGGTATACGCGTTCGAATTACTGGAATCAGCACCAATCCTGTTGACTCATCCAGCCTGACCGTTGCCTTCGCAACATGCCACGCCGTCTGGGATGCCCTCGGGTTGACTCCGACCAATCCCCCATCATTCGACGAATGCTCCAAGAGCTTCAGTTTCCCAAAGCATCCGTTCAAACAACGATAGAATCCCGCCAACTGCCTTCGATCGCAATCGGCTCACCCGATCCGCACCGTGCACTCCGCTCGGCCGGTCTGCTCCACGGTGATGTTCAGGTCCATGAACTGGCGAAGGATTTCTACATGGGTCGTGGCGTGGCGGGATAGGGGCATGGTGCGGAAGGTGCCGCCGCCGGTGCCTTGGTAGACGCCGATCCCCAGGGGAAGCATGAACTGGTCGGCCAAGTAGTGGCCGACGGGCACGTCGGCGGCCAGGTAGTCGCGGGCGGATTGGAGGGCGCCGAGGGCGACTTGCTCGGCCCGAACGCCGCGCTGGCCAAAGCCGGTGAAAACCTCGGTCAGATGCTCGGATTCGAGCTCGATCATCACCAGATTGCCTGGCCCGCGGGAGTTGGTCACTTGCTCCACGGCAAAGCAGGACGGTTCCCCGCCGGTTTTCTGGGCGATGGCCTGGCATTCACGCTCGGCGATCTGCTCGGGCA
>JBDKTH010000293.1:0-4900 GCA_039680305.1 Thermoguttaceae bacterium
ACGTGGTCCAGCGTGATGTGATCCTCAAGGCGGGAGAGACCAAGACGTTCGAGCTCCACGAAGCCGAATTGGCCTCGCTCTGATCCTTCAGCGCACCAAGCCTAGCGATAATCCACCTCGTGTGCCACGGCTTCCCTGCACCGTCGGCGACGCCGACCGAAGCCGTGGCACATGTTTTCTTTGGCCCCGTCCAGAAATACGGTTCATCCGGCTGACGCGTACCTGGGGGCGCTGTCCCCTAAACCCCCGGGATTTACCGCTTTGAGGCCACTCCCGGAGACAGGGGATCTGCGGTGCGGAATGGTACTCGCCACTGAGCATCGAGTTGCACGAGACAGCCACTTTCTTGGCCATTGGACACCCGAGCGATGCCTTAGAAAACGCACCGTTCCACTTCCGATCGTGTTCACCCACCCAATCCCCGAAATGTGCGACTGGTCGAGCGACGGCGAAAGCCTCGTCGGGTCGACTTCCGTGGCTACCCGGAAATCCCGAATGAACCTTTTCCTGGCGGCCTGCCCCCATGGGCGCGCGTTCGTGCTTGGTGCTTGACACGCCCTTCGCCCCGAGGACAATGGGCCGTATCGAGTGTCTGGAACCGCCGCCAGACAAAGTGTCCTCAGCGAGGATCGGCCCATCGGCGCACTTTTACTCAGCACCGGTTTTGAAACCGGTGCTCGGTGTTGCCTGCCATGAACGACTCAAGTCCCCCGGCCTGCCGCCTGCTGCCCGTCCTTCTGATTGGCCTTCTTCTCCTTGCTCGTCCGGGCCTCGCCGCACCGCCTCCGGCGCAGACGGAGCCGGAGGTCCGCTTCGAAGTCCAGCCGGAACATCCGATGCTGGCTCCGAACGCCTCGGTGGAGATCCGGATTCGAGCGATCGACAAGCAAGGCCCTCGGGCGTCCGTCGCGGTGACGGCCCGCCTGATCGACAAGGCCGCTGGCCCCGCCACGCCCCTGGTCCCGGATGCGGCAGGCTGGGCCACCTATCGCTTCCAGGCGACCCAGGCCCAGGCCGTGGGGCTTCACGCGATCGAACTGCGTCATCCCGGCTCCGGCGTCACTCGCAAGGTTTACATCGACCTCCTCACGGCCGCCGAGCACGAGGCCTTTACCGAGGCCGCCGCGAGAGTCAAGCTTCCCAGCTTGCCAGCCCACCTCCTGTTTATCGGCGATAGCCTGACCGATCTCTACCGCGGGCAGAACTACGTCGACAAGCTCGGCTTCTGGCTCACGAAGCGGTTTGGCAGCCAGGTGACGGTCAAGAACGTCGGCGTGGGCGGCGACACGATCACCCGGGTCTGGCAGCGGATGAGCGGAGATCCCAAGAGCTATCGGCTGGCAATGTACGACAACCTCTTCGTTCCCCGTCCTACTCACGCCTTTCTCTTCCTGGGGCACAACGACAGCAAACTGTCAAGCATCTCCGACTATCGCACGCCGCTGGTTGCGACCGACGTCTTCGCCAGTGAGTACCGCCAGGCGATCCGCAAGATTCAGGCCCAGACCAAGGCCCGGGTGATTGTCCTGTCGGCCACCTCTTCGGTCTACGAGATCACCGAGAATACGGCGGCGAAGATGCGAGCAAAGGGAAAGGCCCACAATCTGTTCGGCAAGCCAGAAGCCTTGGAGCAGTTCAACGCCTTGGCCCAAGCCGCCGCCTCCGATTGCCACGCGGAGTATCTCGACGTCTACGAGCCCACCCGCCGCCATCCCAACAAGCCCGCCCTCTTCACGGCCGACGGCGTCCATGTGAGTAATCTCGGCAATCGCCTGTTGGCGTTGGAAATCCTGAAGTACTTGGGCCGCGAGTAGCCGCCACGCTTTTCCTGCCCCACCGACAACAGCAGAGCAGTCCGTAACATCCATCGCACGCACGAGTTGCGGCGATTCGCCGAATCATTCCCCAGGCCCGATTCAGGGCATACCGTGGTGCCGCCACGCGTTCGGGCTACCGGCGACGTCTTCAGAGCCGAACCACCTGCGCCCAGGAGGGACTGGAGGCGGTGGGAGCCGGCAAAACCGAGCGTACAAAAAGGTTGAGCCCTTCGTCCGGAACAGCTAAAATGGCAGTCGCTCATAGAGGAGTTCATCTCTGGCCCCTGCCGACGTGAGACGTTGGGGGGCGAACCACCAGAAATTTCGGTCTTATTTCGGGAAATTCTTGCCCGAGGAGTATGTTATGAGTCCGTCGCACCTCTCGCGGTCGCTTGTCCCGAAGGCCTTACGCGGGTTCACGTTGGTCGAACTGTTGGTGGTCATCGCGATCATCGGGATCTTGATTGCCCTGCTGTTGCCGGCCGTTCAGGCAGCCCGGGAAGCGGCCCGGCGGTCGGAGTGCAGCAACCATCTCAAGCAGATGGGCTTGGCCTTCCACAACTATCACGACGTGCACCGCGCCTTTCCCGATGGCGGCAAAAGCGGCTGCGACAATCCGGTGACGCCCGGCTCGGACTGCGGCAGCGACGTATACCGAAACGGCCCGTACAATCGCAGCGACTGGAGCTGGCCCTATCAGGTCCTCCCCTTCATCGAGCAGAGGACCGTTTACGACAACACCAACAACACGGTGGTCTATCAGACGCCGATCTCAACGTACTACTGTCCTTCGCGGCGATCCGCCCAGGTGTACAACGGCACGGCCAAGATCGACTATGCCGGCTGCGCGGGCACCACCATGGGCAATACGGGGAATACCACCCCCAGCGATGGCGCCGTGGTTCGACGGGGGACGGGCCCCATGAGGTTCGCCACGATTGAGGACGGCACGTCCAACACCATGCTGGTGGGCGAGAAGCAGCTTAACCGTGGCAAGTTCGGGCAGACCTACGACGACAACGAACCTTACGTCTCGGCCGGCTGGGACTCCGAGATCGTCCGCATTTCCGGGACGGCCACCAGCCCGGAACGGCCTGGCCCCGACACGGAGCACCCCTCGTTGACGAACACGGCCGACGGCAACGTCGGCTCGAACCGGTTTGGCTCCTCCCACCCCGGAGTCTTCCTGATCTCCTTGGCCGACGGCTCAGGCCGGGGCATCTCGTACACGATCGACATGGAGACGTTCCGCCGCTTGTGCGCTCGCAACGACGGGAAGCCCGTGTCGCTCGACTAGCGGCTTCGGTCGCCCTTTTAACCCCAGTACCGTTCAATCGGTTGGCGCAAGTCTTTGTTTAGCCCGATCGCTTGCGACCGGAGGAAGGCAGACGCTCGCGTCTACACCACAATCGATGGAACGGTATTGCATTTAACCCAGGACAACGAATTCAACGCACGAAGAAGGATATCGCAACCATGCGCAGGCTCGCTCTCTTGTTCGTGGTCGTTCTCAGCTTCGCCTCTCTCCTTGGCTGCCAGAAAACCACCGCCCCATCGGCGCCGACTGCGGACCAGGAGCGTCAGCTCCAACAGCAAATCGATCAGGCCCGCCAGGCCGAAGGCGCCGCCCAGAAGAAGGCGAAGTAAGCCGGCCATCCCAGCCGCGCATCGCGGTCAACTTGCCGAACTCCGGGATCAACGGACAGAAGCCGTAGGGCGGGCCGAGCTTGCGAGGCCCGCCACACGAATCGTCATCTTTCGTCCAGAATCACGCCTGCCCATCCCAGTCTTTGTGGGAACTCCGTCCCATTGCCAGTCTACCCCAGAGTGGGTAGAATTGGCGTCAACTCGATAGCCGGCCCTCACCGGAGATCCCAGTCTGCGAAGGCTTCACCGCTCTTGCGGACAAGGTGTGCGGCAGAACAAACGTCAGCCCTCGGAATCGAGGTTTCCTTGGAACCGAAAGCGAAGTCAACCGCAACCAACAAGGTCCACTTCGTTTGCTTCGATTGCCGCAAGGCGTTCAAGCAGCCGGAGTCATCGAACTGGAATCGAGCCATTCCTGTACGGCCCTTTGATTGTCCCAACTGCAAACAGCCCATGACGCCACTCGGGCGATACTTCAAGGCTCCACCTCAGCGGGCCACGCGACAGTGGCTCAAGGTCGAGCTGCTTGCGCACTTCGGCGAGCAATTCTGGTCGGGCAACTCGGGTCTGGGCAAGAAGTGCGATACCCTGGCTTCGACGATCCCGTACTTGGTCGAGTCTGGTCACGATGAATCTGATGTGCGGAAGCGTTTAGAGTTCATTCGGAGACAGCGAGGCCATCTCAGCAGCTAACAAGGGCTGGCCGCAGAGCGGGACGCCTTGTCGGCAGTGTAGACAGCCTTTACCTTGGTAGAGTAGATCATAATTCGGGCGTGGTTGGTGTCGGAGAAAACGGCGTCGGCCAGCCCTTCCGTTATTCGTGCTAGCGATTGGAAATGGATAATCTTCGATGGGGTTTGGTTGCGATTATTCTCGTTCCTACCACGCTCCTCGCGTTGGTAAACGCAGGCATCGCCTGCCGGAACATCATCTTTTTCACCGAACGATCACCATCGCCGATTCCCGTCATTGGGACAATCGGATGCGTTTTGGGTCTTGTGCTTGTGCCGAGATCCGAATCCGTGCTCTCAACCGGCATATTGGCGGCCTTTGTACTCCTGGCCATTCTCGACTCCTCTTGGGGGCTGGCGAGTGGTCTAAATCGTTTGAGGTCGATAATTACGGGAAAGCATCCATCGTGAGCTTTCCGAACAACATGGTGTAGTGGCTGGGGCGGGCTACGCCCGAACGGTTGCGTCGTCCACTACACCTCCCGCTGGCAGGGCGGGCCGGAGTCAAGGCGAGACATTTGCGTAAGGGATACCAGACGGTGGCGAATCACGACTTTCTCATGGTGTACAGCGACGGCATCGAGGACTGGTTGCGTGGGGAAGGCTGCAGTGTGCCATCGGTGCGGCCGGGGAATCGTTATCCAACCATGCAGGAAATGGTCGCAGCCGTCGAGGCCGAGCAGCTGCGTGCAGCCGTGGACGACG
>JBDKTH010001035.1:0-14979 GCA_039680305.1 Thermoguttaceae bacterium
GTCGTCCGGACGCCACAGAAGCATTGCCAGCACGCACTTAAGTCCTTATTCTCCAACACCCCCTGCTAGCTGATGCATAATGTTGCTCCGGGAGAGGGTTTGGGTGAGGGGAACGGCCAGAGGGCACGGCTATTTCGCTTTCCCATGCCCCACGTTCTCACGGAGGAGGCTCTTCGTCCTTCCTCCTTCCCAATTCGCCGGGCCAAATCGTGTTGAAATTGGGCCAGCCGTTCTGCTAGGCTGATTCCTGGCAGCCCCAGAAGGCGAGCCGCGTTGGATCTTTGACAATTGACGCTTTCGAGAAATTGCCCTCGCGCTCGACGTCCGGCCGTCCGGCCCGACCCAATCGCCGCTTGACGGCTGCGCACATGGCTCGTGCTCCCTGCAGAGCACGGGCGAGGGACTTCCGGATCATGGAAACCATGCGGGGGGAGGTAAACATAGGTGGTACATCTCACGACAAATTAAGTAGACACCCATGAATTATGCAACACCTCCCCACTTTCGGGTTAGTTTACTTGTGTCTTTTCGCCTAAATGCAACGCTAGGAATAGCTGTCACTTATGAATGTGCACCGCGTTGCAAAATGTGCATCGCAACACGTGAGGCTTTCCACAATTCTCTCCCTTAACCTGGGGGCAATCCGCCGAGTGCCGGCCGGCTGCGGAGGCGGTTTGCAGGACCATTCCCCCAGCGAGAACAAGAGAATCCGCCGTTGGCCATGGACTACCCAACGTCGAAGGCTCGGTGGATACTCTCGGTTATCCCGGAACGGATCCTTCGTCCTTCGTCCTTTGTCCTTACTCCTTCCCTTTCCTCCTCCTTTGCCTCGCCCTTGCTGAATTGCGGAAATCAAGCACAATAGAAGGTTTACTCGATCGTTGATCCCTCCTCACTTGTTTCCTCGGATGAGGCCCATGAGAATCGTTCTGTGTTACCCCGTCGAACCACGGCATATTGAGCGAATCGCGGCGGCGGCGCCCGGCGACGAGATCGTCGACGCTGGCCAGGAACGGATCGCCGAGGAGCTTTTTGGGGCCGATATCTTCTGCGGCCATGCGAAAGTGCCGGTCGATTGGGAAGGGGTCATGCGCCAGGGCCGGTTGCAGTGGATCCAGTCGTCGGCGGCCGGCATGGATCACTGCCTGGTGCCCTCGGTGATCGCTTCAAAGGTGGTGGTGACCAGCGCCTCGGGCGTGCTGGCCGATCAGGTGGGCGAGCATACGATCGCCCTGGTCACCGCCTGGTTGCGAAGCCTGCCGGTCTACTTCCGCGCCCAAGAGAAGAGGGAGTTTATCCGCCGCCCGACCCGGGACCTGCACAACACGACCGTTGGCATCGTCGGGCTTGGCGGAAACGGCCGCCGTTTGGCTGAGCTCCTGCGTCCGTTCAAGACACGGATCCTCGCCACCGACCTCTTCCCGGTGGACAAGCCCGCTAGCGTGGACGCCCTCTGGCCGGCCGAAGGCCTCGATCGGCTGCTGGCGGAATCGGATATCGTGATCCTGGCCGCGCCGTTGAACGCCAACACGCAGGGGATGATCGACAAGGCCGCCCTGGCCAAGATGAAGCCCACGGCCCTGCTGGCCAACATGGCCCGCGGAGGGCTGGTCGTGACCGATGATCTGATCGCCGCCCTGGAGTCGGGGGGGATCGCCGGGGCGGTGATGGATGTGACCGATCCCGAACCTTTGCCTTCAGGCAACAAACTCTGGGAATTGCCGAATGTGATCATCACTCCCCATGTGGGCGGTCAGGCCAAGACTCGCATCGACGACATGACCGACCTGTTTTGCGAGAATCTCCGTCGATGGCGGGCGGGAAAGCCCCTGATTAACCTTTTGACCGACAAGAACTTAGGTTTCCCGATCCGCGGCGCCGGCGTGCCCCTCTGGGTGCTGTAAGCCAGGACGAAGCCAGGCAATGCGTGATCCGACGCCAAAGACCGAGTGTCCTCTTGTGGTTGGTCATCAGCTGACAGCTGATAGCCATTAGTCATGGGGCATTAGTCATTAGTCATTTTCCTCCTCCCCGAGTAGAGGCTGTAGTGCCCGGTGCCCCTCTAGTGGTGAGCATCGTCCACGGTCAGGAGTGCTGTATCGCTCTGGACGAATAGGCCAGTGCGAGCCTAAGATATGCGGCGTTTCGAGTTCCGGGGCGGCTTGGCACCGTTGGCCAAGCGATGATGAGGCTTCCAATGTCAAGCACCACGTTTCATGATGAAAGCGCCACTCAGCCCTGGGGCGAACAGCCTCCGGGTCGCTGCTCCGAGAAATTGTTGGGCCAATATCGGTCGATCCTCCACACCCAACGCCTGAGTTGGACGGAGCATCATCGCCTCCTGCGTCCCTTGGGGTCGGGGGGCCAAGGCGTGGTCTTTCTGAGCGAACGCCGCGGGACCGACAACTTCACCCTGCCGGTGGCCCTGAAGATCTTCTCCCCCGAACGCTACGAGAACGAGTCGGCCTATGACGATGCCATGGGCCGGATCGCCCAGGTGGCGGCCCATATCGCGCAGATCCAGCAAGACAATCTCCTCGACGTGCACAACTGGGTCGACCGCCACCGGATCCGCGTGATGGAAATGGAATGGGTCGACGGCTACGACCTGAGCCGGCTCTTGACCAAGGTGATGCTCGAGTTGATGCAGCGGCAGGTCAATTCCTGGCGTTGGGAGTATGTCAACCGCGTGATTGTCACAGCTGGGCCGGTCCAGCCGCGGCTGAAGCCGGGGGTCGCGATCGCCGTCATTCGCGACTGTCTTGCCGCGATCGCCGCGCTGCATCGCGAGGGGATTGTTCATGGCGACATCAAACCCTCGAACATCATGGTCAAGCGGACCGGCAACGCCAAGATCGTCGACATGGGCTCGGCCCTGGAATTGAGCAACCTGCCCAAGCGGCGCACGTGCACGCCGGCCTATGCCGCGCCCGAGGTGCTCGAAGGAGGCGAGTTCTCGCCACGCTCGGACCTCGCCAGCCTCGGCTACGTCCTCGTGGAAATGCTCGCCGGCGTGCCGCCCTTTGAGGGCAAGAAGAGTTTCCGGGAACTGCTTGAGGCCAAGCTCACCCTCGCCCAACGCCTGCCGACGCTGTTGCCAAAGGAAGTCGTGTCGAGCGAACTGCTGATGTCGTTCTGCTGCGGCCTGATCGCCCCCGATCCGATGCGGCGCTTTCCCAGCGCCGAGGCGGCCGACCTGGTCAAAGAAGGCGCCGCCAGTTTCCACCGCCAACTTGTCAAAGGCGACCTGGCCAGCGAGTACGACAGCGAGATCCGCACCTGGCTCGGCGAGATCGGGGAGTTGCCGTAGGCCGCTGAGACTCAGGTATGGCTCGACTTTGCCCTCGCTCCTCGCCTTACAACTCCACGCGGCGGCCTTCGCGGAAGCTCAGGCGGGCTTGCTCAACGACATGGAGCGCGAGATAGGCGTCTTCCAGGTCGCAGGTCTTGGTGACCAGGCTGGTGACGGCCCGGTAGAACTGCGTCAGGAGCAACTCGCCGACGGGCCGCTCGCTCTCCAGGGATTCCTGGTGACGCCCGGCTTCATCGAACCAGACGAGTGTCGACGGAATGTCGATGAAGGCGATGCCGTGGGCGCAGGAGACTTGCAGGGCCGCCAAGGGGCGATAACTGACAGCTTCAGACCAGCGCTTGGGGATGTAGCGGCCGCAACTGATCTGCGCAATTGGACCGGCGCCAGGATGCTCGCCGTCGGAGAACCCCAGGCTCATCATCTGGTAGTCTTCCCGGGAGCGGTCGCCGTCGCCTTCGTAAGCAATCCCCGTAACCCACTTAGGGTCCAACCCGACCACGTACCGACACCAGTCGACCTGCTCGACCAACTCTTGGCGTGTGGACCGCTCTTGCCGGGGGCGGCTCCGTGGCAACTCGTCCAAAAGCGGCTGGCGGCGGTGGCAGAACAGAAGGCGTGGCGAGCCCAGGTTGGTGGCGATCAGTTCCTTGAGCCGCAACGTAGCTGGCGAGTGGCGGCGGGGAAACTCGGCCATAAAGGCGATGCCGGCCTCCTGAACCCGCGCTTTGATCTTGTGGGCTTGTTCCGCGTCCAGGTCCAAGCCGGCGCCGAAGTAGACGGCCTTGCCCGACTCGCAGGCGGCAAGGATCGGCAGCGATGAGTACCACTGGGCCGAAAGGATCAGAACGGCGTCGATGTCTTCGCGGCTGGTCAGGGCGCGGAAACCGTCCACAGCCGAGGCCCCGAACTCCCTCGCGGCCAACTCGGCGCGATGGCTCACCTGATCGCAGACCGCCCGCACCTCGAACCGATCGGCCAATGCGCGGAGTGCCGGCCGGTGGCGTTTTTCCCAGGCCTCTCCCAGTCCGATCAAGCCGACGCGGAGTTTCATGGACACCCACCCTTGAGGGTGGTTTTGTGCTGGGCGATGGTCAGGCCAATCGCGGCAAGGAATTGTGGGTTGGTTAGCGGGCACCGGCCAATAACTTGGTGATTATATCGGATAGCCGCTCCAGGGCTCAATCGGAACAATTCCCAAGTTCCTCAAGAGTTTGGACTTGGGGGACAAACTCGCGGCGATTGCGGGTCCGGTTGCGACGCACGGGGCGTAGGGTGATGTGTGGGAAGAGGGGTGAGGAAAAACGGGGAGAAAAGCGGAGAGGGCGTTCTGACTGCTTCCGCCCCCCTTGCCACCTCTGCGCTGGCGATTAGACTGAGACGGCTCGAGCCTGGCTGCCACGACTTGCCAGGGGGAGGCCCCTTGGCGGAACGCCAAGCGGATTCTCCCTGGTCCAGAGTTTTTTCACCTGTGATTCTGCCAACGGAAAGGAGACAGCCGTGACGACCCTAGCCCTTGCCGCCGTGATGCAAGTATCGCTGCTCACGATGGGAACAGAGACCTATGCCGAGGCCTATCGCGCCACCGAGGAGACCGGACGGCCGTTGGTCGTGATGATCGGGGCGGATTGGTGTGCGGCTTGTCAGGTGATGGAGCGTACCGTGCTCCCGCAGATCCGCGAGCGGGGGATTCTGGGCAAGGTGGGCTTTGCGCTCGTCAATTTGGACCGGGAGCGGGAACTCAGCGATCAGTTGACCAACCGCGGGCCGATCCCCCAGTTGCTTTTGTTCCGCAAGGTCGAAGATGGCTGGAAGCTGCGGCGGCTCATCGGCAGCCACAGCGTCGAGGCTGTGGAGCAGTTTATCAACCAGGGGGTACAGGCGGACCAGACCCACAACAAAGCCAAGCTGGACGCAGAGGAGGACACGCCCCCGGTTAAGGCTCGGCTGGCCTCACAGGGAGCCGTGGGAGGCGATGCTCGGCAGGCAATCCACCCCATTGGGCGGTAAAACTTGGGTTTGACCAGATCGGATACGGGGAATACATTGGTCAGCGTACGGGGTGGTGGTTGGTAGATGGCATGCTCTATGTCACCTGCGGACTGGCCAGGCGATCACGAAGCGAGATTCCGACCCCCGAACTCTGAACCCTTGCATCGTATCGCAGGCGACGCCAATTGCTCACCTGTGGCGGTTTGGAATTGTCACGAGGACAGGGATGTCGACGATGTTTGAGGGAAAATCCGTTCTAATTACCGGCGGGACTGGGTCTTTTGGGCAGAAGTTTGTCGAGACCGTCCTGGAACGAGATCCCCCGAAACGGCTGATTGTTTTCAGCCGCGACGAGATGAAGCAGTTCGAAATGTCTCGACGCTTCAGCCCTCAGGTCTATCCGTGCCTGCGCTATTTCATCGGCGACGTGCGCGATCGCCAGCGGCTCGATCGGGCCTTGGACGGCGTCGACTTCGTCGTGCATGCCGCCGCGCTGAAGCAGGTGCCCAGTTGCGAGTACAATCCGCTGGAGGCGGTGAAGACGAATGTGTTGGGGGCGGCCAATCTGATCGATGCGGCGATTGATCGGGGGGTGGAAAAGGTCGTTGCCCTGAGCACCGACAAGGCGGCCAATCCAATCAACCTCTATGGTGCCACCAAGCTCTGTGCCGACAAGTTGTTCACCAGCGCCAACAACTACTGCGGCTCGCGCCGGACTCGGTTTGCGGTCGTTCGCTATGGCAATGTGGTCGGGAGCCGGGGGAGCGTGGTGCCGCTGTTTTTGAAGATGCGTTCGCGGGGGGTGATTCCGATCACCGATCCGCGAATGACCCGCTTCTGGATTACGCTTCCGCAAGGCGTCGACTTCGTGCTCAAGAGCTTCGGCTGGATGCGTGGTGGAGAAATCTTCGTGCCTAAGATTCCCACGATGAACATCGTCGATCTGGCACGGGCGGTTGCGCCCGACTGCCGGGTGGAGGCCGTGGGAATTCGGCCGGGGGAGAAGCTCCACGAGACGATGATCTCCGAGGACGACGCCCGGCACACGCTTCAATACGACGACCACTTCGTGATCCTCCCCGATCCGCAAGCCATGCTCTTCGCCCGCAAGACCGACCAGGACACCGGCACCCCCTGTCCAGACGGCTTCTGTTACAGCAGCGACACGAACCCAGAACGGCTGTCGATCGCCGAACTGTGTGAGATCCTTGGCCTGGGGGGGATGAAAGAGGTCGCGTGACGACAAAGGACGAAGGACGAAGGTATCCCTGGTTGTGAAGGGAAGATGAAACAATCCGTTTAGCCGTGGCACTTGTGCCGCGCGGCGGCGATGTCTCCGCAATCCACACGAGAGTCAATAAGTTGTGGATTGACGGCGGAAGGGCAGGGGAGGAACTCGAAAAACCAAGAGGGGTTGACTGGCAGCGCCCTTTGTCATTTGCTTCGTCCTTCGTCCTTCGTCCTTCGTCCTTCGTCCTTTCCTTAACCGATGGCGGTGTGATGCTCCCCTACGGGCGACAAGCGATTAGCGAGGACGACATCCAGGCGGTAGTCGAGGTGTTGCGCTCCGACTGGCTGACAACAGGCCCGATGGTGGAGCGGTTCGAGCGGGCAGTGGCCGAGCGCGTCGGAGTGGCCGAGGCGGTAGCCGTCAGCAGTGGGACGGCCGCCTTGCATGCGGCCATGTTTGCCCTGGGTATCGGGCCGGGCGACGAAGTGATTGTGCCGACGATGACCTTTGCTGCGACGGCCAATTGCGTGGTCTACCAGGGGGGAACGCCCGTGTTCGCCGATGTCGAGGCGGAGTCCCTGCTGCTTGGGGCCGAGCAGGTTCAAGCCCGGCTCACACCCCGCACCCGGGCGATCATTGCCGTCGACTATGCGGGACAGCCGTGCGATTACGAGGCCTTGCGAGCGGTTGCTCAGCGACATGGCCTGGCCCTGGTCGCCGATGCCTCCCATGCCCTGGGCGCGACGGATCGCGGCCGACCGGTGGGGAGCCTGGCCGATCTGAGCACCTTCAGCCTGCACCCGGTCAAGCCGATCACCAGCGGCGAGGGGGGGCTGATCACGACCGACGACCGACGCTTGGCCCAGCGGATGCGGCAATTCCGCAACCACGGGATCACCTCGGATCATCGTCAACGCGCAGCGCTCGGTTCATGGCACTATGAGATGACCTCGCTGGGCTACAACTATCGGCTGACTGACATTCAATGTGCGTTGGGACTCAGTCAGTTGGCAAGACTTGACGACTGGACGGTGCGGCGTCAGCAGATCGCCGCGAGGTATGACCGCCAATTGGCTGCCGTCGCTGGGATCCGGCCGGTAGTCACTCGCGATAGCGTCTCGCACGCCCGGCACTTGTACGTAATCCGCGTTGACCGGGACGCGGTCGGTCTTGATCGCGCAAGCCTGTTTGCCGCCTTGCGAGACGCGGGAATCGGTACGGCGGTCCACTACATTCCGGTCCATCTGCATCCGTTCTATCGCGAGCGATTCAAGACTGGCCCCGGGCTGTGTCCCGCGGCCGAGGCAGCTTACGAAGAGATTCTCTCGCTGCCCATTTTTCCGGCGATGACGGATGAGGATGTGAAAAGTGTGGTTATGGCGATCGAGCATGCGGCAGGAGACCGCTCCCGATGAACATTGTCGCCATCGTCCAGGCCCGGATGGGGAGCACACGATTGCCGAACAAGGTGCTGTTGGACCTTGTTGGCGAGCCGATGCTGGTGCACGTCGTGCGGCGGATTCGCCGGGCGGGGATGGTCAATGACGTGGTGGTCGCGACTACGGCAGAGCCGAACGACGATGCGATCGCCGAGTGCTGCGAGTCTCACGGTTGGGCTTGTTTTCGCGGCAGTCGCGACGACGTGCTCGATCGCTACTACCAGGCCGCTCGACAATCGCAGGCTGACGCGATCATCCGGATCACCGCCGACTGCCCGATGATCGATACCGGGCTGATCGATCGAGTGGTGCGAGAGTTCCTCGCTCACCAGCCCACCGTGCACTACGCCTGCAATTCGATGCCGATCAAGACCTATCCTCGGGGGCTGGACACCGAGGTCGTGCGTTTCGATGCCCTGGAGCGAGCGTGGCGCGAGGACCAGGACCCAGGCTGGCGCGAGCACGCCACACCCTACATCTATCGCCACCCCGAGCTGTTCAATCTCCATCCGGTCATCAACGCAGTCGACGATTCGGCGATGCGATGGACAGTCGACACGCCTGACGACTGGGCGTTTGTCCGCCGGGTTTACGAGCACTTCGGGCACGATCGATTCTCCTGGCAAGACGTCGTGGCGGCGCTTGACGAGCATCCGCAGTGGCGAACGATCAACTCGCACATCAGGCAGAAGGTGTACTGATGACGGACGCGAGGGAAGTGCTGGTAATTCGGGCGGACGCCGATACTCGCGTGGGAACCGGACACGTGATGCGCTGCGTGGCCTTAGCCCAGGCGTGGGAGGAACGCGGTGGACGGGCGCAGTTTGTCTGCAGCACGGTAACTCCGTCCCTGGAAGCACGGCTCCGTGGCGAGGGCTTTTCGGTGACCTCACTGCCGGAATCCGCGGGCAGCCTCGCCGATGCAGCGGCGACGGTCGATGTCGCTCGTCACGCGGGCGCATCGTGGATCGTGGTCGATGGCTACCATTTTGACGTCGCCTATCACCGAGCGATCAAGACTGCCGGGCTACGGTTGTTGATCCTCGACGACTACGGCCACGCCGACCACTACCTGGCCGATCTCGTGCTCAATCAGAACGTCCACGCCGAGCCTTCGCTCTATCGCGACCGGGAACCGCATACGCGACTGCTTCTGGGCACTCGCTATGCGATGCTGCGCCGGGAATTCTGGGCGAGCCGTCTCTGGCGGCGAAGCATCCCGCCGGTCGCCCGCCGATTGCTCGTGACCCTCGGCGGATCGGACCCGGACAACGTGACCCGGACGCTGATCGAAGCGATTGCCGGACTCAACGTCGACGGTCTCCAGACCACGGTCCTGGTCGGCGGCAGCAATCCTCACCAGGCCTCGCTGGACGCCTCTGCCCGCGATTCCTCGCGACCGATTCGCATCGAGAGGAATGTCTCAGACATGCCGCCGTGGATGCAGTGGGCCGACGCGGCCGTGACCGCCGCGGGCGGCACGCTTTGGGAACTGGCCTTTTTTGCCCTGCCGAGCCTTACCGTCATCCTGGCCGACAACCAGGAGCCGGCCGCACGCTGGCTGGCCGATCGCGGCGTGTTTCCCACGCTCGGTCGCGGAACGTCGGTGTCCGCAGAGACAGTCCGCGAACCATTGTGTCGGCTGCTTGGGGATGGCGAGCTTCGCAGGAAGCACAGTGAACGCGCGGCGGCGTTGGTCGACGGAAACGGGGTGTTCCGCGTCGTTGAAGCGATGACGGAGTGATGGAAATACAGGAATCCGCGGCCGATGATCACCCTTCGCCCCATGACGCCCGCTGACAAGACGATGGTTTTCACCTGGCGAAATCAGCCGGAGGTGGCCCGCTATATGTACACGGACCACGCGATCACGCTCGAGGAGCACGAGCGATGGTTTGCCAGCGTGCTTTGTGATCCCCGGAAACGCTATTGGATCATCGTACACGCGGGCCGGGATCTGGGCTTGGCGTGCCTCACCGGGATTGACCTGCTGAATCGCCGGGCCTCGTGGGCCTTTTATCTGGGGGAGCCGGAGCAGCGAGGCAAGTCGCTAGGCGGGTTCGTCGAGTATGCGGTGCTGGAACATGCCTTCAACGAGTTGGGACTGCACAAGCTCTGTTGTGAAGTGCTGACCGCGAACCGCACGGTGCTCTCGCTGCACGAGCGGTTTGGCTTCCGCCAGGAAGGTGTGTTGCGAGAGCATATTTTCAAGGGGGGGGAGTTCCACGACGTGATTTGCCTGGCGATCACGCGGCGGGAGTGGGAGGCGAGGCGGCCCGATCTGGCTGATCTCCTGACCCGGATCGAGGCCCGACTCGCACGCAAGGATGGAGGTCAAGGCAGTGGCTGAGCAGGGCTTTGCGATCGCCGGTCGTCCGATTGGGCGAGAACATCCGCCGTATGTCGTGGCCGAGGTCTCGGCCAATCACCGCCAGGACTATGACGAGGCGGTGCGAATCATCGAGGCGGCTGCGGCGGCCGGGGCCGATGCCGTGAAACTGCAAACCTACACCCCCGACACGATCACCATGCGCTGCGACAATCCCTGCTTTCGCATCGAGGGGTCGATTTGGGATGGCCGCAATCTGCACGACTTGTTCAAGGAGGCATTTACGCCCTGGGAGTGGCAGCCGAAGCTCAAACAGGTTGCCGAGCAGTCGGGCCTGCAGTTGTTTTCTTCGCCGTTCGACCCTGGGGCGGTCGATTTCCTGGAGATGATGGGCGTTCCGGCGTACAAAATCGCCTCGTTCGAACTCGTGGATCTGCCCCTGCTCCGCGAGGTGGCCAAGACCGGCAAGCCGATCATTCTTTCGACCGGGATGGCCACCCTGGCCGAAATTGACGAAGCGGTGCGAACGATTCGTGAGGCGGGAGGGCAGCAGTTGGCTCTCTTGAAGTGCACCAGCGCGTATCCGGCCCCGCTGGAGCAGATGAATCTGCGAGCGATCAGCGAACTGGCTCGAGTCTTTCGCCTGCCGGTTGGCCTGTCGGACCACACGCTGGAACTGGCTGTCCCCGTGGCCTCCGTGGCCTTGGGGGCGACGATCATCGAGAAGCACCTGACGCTTTCCCGGGCGGTCGGCGGCTGCGACAGTCCGTTCTCACTCGAGCCGAACGAATTCCGGGCAATGGTCCAGGCGGTGCGTCAGGCCCACTTGGCCTTGGGAAGCGTGTCGCTTGGGGCGACCGAAGAGGAAGACGCGATGCGGCGGTTTCGTCGGTCGCTGTTCGTGGTCAAGGATGTGAAAGCAGGCGAACGGTTTACCGAAGAGAACATGCGATCGCTCCGCCCCGCCGATGGGCTGCACCCCCGCTATTACGAGCAGATCCTTGGCCGTGAGGCCAAGTGTGATCTCCCCCGCGGCACGCCGTTGGAATGGAAGCATGTGGGGTAGGGGGGGGCCGATCGAACGTTGGATGATCAACCGCTGACCCCTGAACCCCAAAGGGCTGGAAGCTGGTAGCTTCTCACAGTCGAATCAGCGAGATCGCGACCTGGAGGAGTCGATCGGAGAGGAGCAGGGCTTCGGCGTTTTCTTGCTCGAAGGTCACGCAGAGGTATTCAAGTCCCTTGGCATAGGCGATGTGGTAGTTCTGCCCGATGATGACCGAAGGGACGGTCACGTTGCCGAACGCCCACGGCGTGCCGAAAAGCCCTTTCTTGATTCCGCCGGCCACGATATTGGCGACCTCCCCGACCCCGTCGACGACCTGATGGCTGAGCACCTCGAAGTGGTCTTGGAGCAGGCCTGACACCAGGGTCTTGGCAACCGGTTCCGCCATGTTGACGGTGATGAAGCCGGAGACGTTCCCATGCACGCCGATGATCCCGGTGATCGATCCCTGGTCGCGTACGGGCACCGTAGACACGCCGACGCACCTGACGGATATATCGCACATCGACAGGCAGCTATCCACCGCGTCAATAATGGCTTTGAGCTGCGATGGATTGGCACTCAGTCCGTGGATTTTGTCGGAGGTTGCGGTGGCCATGCAACGTTTCCTACTATGTCTTTCAGGGGGGCTACGGGAGACGCACTAACAATTTATGGTTTACGGAATTGGATCAAGCCGGCTTCCGGCAAGGGTTTTCTGGCATTCGGAAGGAATCCGGGCATCGATAGACCATAGACTCGGCGCATTCCGTACAACGGGAATTTTGGCCAGAAGAAGGCGGTCTACCAGCGAGCGGGGGCAGATGGTGCGGACGAGCGGGAAACCGACACCGGCGGGATGGGCCTATTCACCGTTGGCTGGACGCCGAGGTGAGGTGGAGTCGTCCTCTAGTTCGTAGCGGCGAATCTTCCGGTCGAGAGTCGACCGTTCAATCCCCAGGATATTGGCGGTGCGGCTCTTGTTCCAGCCGGTGAAGTTGAGCGTAGCCAGGATGTGCTGACGCTCGATCTCGTCGAGCGAACAGGGGCGGAAGCCCTGTTCCGGGGCCTTGAGTTCATGGGTGTCGCCGGTAGTCGACAAGTTCGAGAGCACCAGGTCTTCCGGCTCGATATAGTCGGTGCGGCAGAGGACGACCGCCCGCTCCACCATGTTCTTCAGTTCGCGCACGTTGCCCGGCCAGCGGTAGGTCATCAGCCGTTCCATGGCCGCGGGGCTGTAGCCGAGGATCTTCCGGCCGGTCTCCGTGCGGAACCGGTTGAGGAAGTAGTTGGCCAACTCGGGAATGTCCTCCGGCCGCTTGCGCAACGGGGAGACGATGATTTCCAACACCCGCAGGCGGAAGAACAGGTCGTGGCGGAAACGGCCTTCGGCCACGTCCTTTTCCAAGTCGCGGTTCGTGGCGGCGATCACTCGCACGTCGACCTTGACCGGCTTGCTGCCGCCGACGCGTTCAAACGGATGTCCCTCAAGCACCCGGAGGAACTTGGCCTGGATCCCCGGGCTCATCTCGCCGATTTCGTCGAGCATCAGCGTGCCGCCATGGGCCGCTTCGAACTTGCCGATCTTGCGGTCGGTCGCCCCGGTGAACGCGCCTCGCTCGTGCCCAAACAACTCGCTGGCCAACAGGTCTTCCGACAATGCGGCGCAGTTGAGGCAGACGAAGACACTCTTGCGTCGTGGGCTGGAGTAGTGCACCGCTCGGGCGACCAACTCCTTGCCCACGCCGCTTTCTCCGCGGATCAGCACGGTGGCGCGGCTGTTGGCGGCGCGGGCGATCTCTTCGGTCAGCTTCCGGACAACGTCGCTGATCCCGACGATCTCGCTCTGGACCCCCAGCTGCTCGCGGAGCTGGACGTTCTCGATTCGCACCTGGGTGAGATTCTCGGCCAACTCCTGCCGGCGATGGAGGTTGGTCAGGGCCACGGCCACGGTCTCGGCCACGGCTAGGGTGAACTCCAGGTCGTCCGGATCGGGGATCCGGTTGGGATCGGTCGAGTAGAGGTGGAGCAGACCAAGCACGCGTTTTCCTCGTCGGACGGGCGCACAGATCACGCTGGTGGCAAGGATTTCACCTTTGCTGTCGCGGCTACTGAGCGTGCTGTCGTCCATGACGTTCCGTGCCAGAACCGCCTCCCCTTCGCGCATCACGGTCGTGGCCAGGAACGTTGACACGCGATGGTAGCCGGTATCGGAGGTGGTCTGCGAGGCGACAACCTCCAGGTCGGCGCCGGTCGGCGTGCCCTGGAAGTCTCGTGGCAAGAGGAGCAAGGCCCCGGCATCGACCAGTGCCCCTTCGAACAGCCCGCTCAGGGCGATTGTCGCCAGGGTCACTGCATCGGGGGCCTTGCCCAACTCGAAAGCCAGCCGGCAGAGCTTGGCCGCCGCTCGGCTCACCTTGGAGGCGGCTTCCTCGCCCTCCTCCGACGATTCCAGGAAGCGGGTCTGCCCACGGCGATGGGTGATGGTCGTCGGTTCGTAGGTCGCCAGGACGTTCGAATCGTCCTCGCCCGCGGGTTCCGGGCCCGCGTTCTCCTCCTCGGTCCGCCGCGCCATGAGCGCCGAGTCGGAGGAAAAGGCTTGGCTGAGGTTGTTGACGAAGACCAGTTGAGAGTGGCCGATCCGGACCACATCCCCGGGCTTCAGGACCCAGTCGCCGGTAAGCAGTTGATCGCCTACCACCGTCCCGTTGCGGCTGTCCAGATCGCGCAGGGTCCACTGGCCTTCCGACATGAACAGCTCGGCATGATTGCGGCTGCAACGTTCGTCCTTGATCACGATTTGGTTGGTCGGCGCACGGCCAATGGTGACCGTGTGCCCGGGGATCAGCCGGAACACGTCGGTCCATTTAGTGCCTTCGCGAATGACCAGATACGCCAGATCGGACACGGTTAACTCCGTAGCGAAGGATGAGTCCGTATAACAGGGGGGGCGGGAAGAGGGCCCCAAGAACGAAGCTTGCCGCACGCTACTACCTTCTAACTTATCCGCGCCCTGAGTCGTTCTGCAAGAAGATTCCCCTATGTGGGGGAATTTGTGCGAACTTCACCATCAATCTAGGGGCGGTCATCCTCCACTGCTATCCCAAGGGCAAATCGACGAGCAGCTAGGAAAGCTCTCCCCCTGCAAGGCACTTGCAAATGACGCCTGCCGGACTACACTAAATCTTATATCGCTTTCGCGTTGCGCGTAAATTGCCTAGATTGTCAGATCAAACGCCCGTCGCGCTGGCCGCCGTTATCCTGTGGCCGCTTGCGGAACAACGCAGAAACTGATCTGGGTACCACGAACCACTTCCCCTGTTTAGGCAACCAGGAGATTTGTCATGTCGAGTCGTTATCCGTGCCTTTCTATGATCTGTCGGGCCGTGTTGCCGGTCCTCGGCTTGACGTTGGCGATCGGCTGGAGTGCCACGGCGCGGGCGCAGAACTACGACAACAATGAGGCGGTCGGCGGGGTGTCGATCAGCGTCGACGGCCTGCTGACAAACGCGACGGTGGACGAAGTGGGGAAGTTCCGCCAGCTGCGCATGGAACTCAAAGGGGCCCCGCAGGGCCTCGGCGAGAAGACGGCCAGCCGCAAGGTCTCCTTGCGGCGTCTGGATGAGGCGGTCC
>JBDKTH010000602.1:0-3473 GCA_039680305.1 Thermoguttaceae bacterium
GTCCTCGCCGCCGGTCCAGCCGCCGCTTTCGGTCTGCGTTTTGGCCAGGTACTGCAAGCCTCGGTCGTAGACCTCGCGCACGTCGCGAGGAACGGTCTCGCCAACGTGCGCAAGCGGGTTCTGGGCCCAGGCCGCTTGGGCGTGGATGGCGACGCAAACGCAGACCGCCAAAGCCATGGACGCCGGACGCCGGATGCCCGTCCGAATGTCACGCCAGTGTATCCGAGGGAATATTGGATTCATGAGGATCTCGCTTGAGTTTCGCGCCCCGGGCGGCATGGGCCGGATTACGGCACGAATCCTTCCGTCCTGAGGTAGGTTTCCATCTGCCGCGCCTGCGTCAACAGCGGACTCAATACCCGCCATTGGGCATCATCGAAAATCGCTTTCAGTTTATTCTCTCCCAGCTTTCCGGCCTGGTAGAACACAACGTAGTAGTCGTGGTGCTGCTGTGCGAACCGCTTGGGCGGTTCGGTTTCTTCCAAGAGAAGCTTGACGAATCGCTGCCGCTGTTCGTCACGAAGCCCCAGCGAGGTCTCCAGCATGGTCATGACATACTCAATCCTGGCTTCATACCGAAACTTCCGCCGCTGGCGCTCTTGCTTCTCGTATTGGGCAGCCTGCTCGGGAGAGAGGGTTTGCTTCAGCGTCTTCTGAAACAAGCAGCCATCCCCGAAAAGTCCCGCGCTGACCTTCGTGCGCAGCGGCTGGATCTGTTGCCAGATCTGGTTCATCGCGCGCTGGTCGCGTCCCACGCACTTCTCTTTGAGCTCTTCCACCGTGCGGAGGAACCTTCTCATGTCGCCCCGCGCGGCCAGTTCGAGCTTCTTCTTCTGGGCGTCGGAAAGCGTGCCGGCGCGCTGGACGGATTCCAGGTGCAACGCGAGTTGCGAATTGACCTTCTGTTCGAACTGCGTGGGATTGTTCTGCCCATAGATCCACTGGTAGAAAGTCGTCGCTTGGATGACGCCCCCTGCCCTTTCCTCTTCCTCTCCTGCGACTCCCTTGCGCACCGTCTCCTCGTTCGCATCCCAGTCGTCTTGTCCCCACAGAAAAGGAACCGGCAGCAGGCTCAGACTCACCATGCCCGCCAGCAGAGCAAGAGTCCGGCTAGTCGTTGTCATTCTGGACCTCCGCGAGGATGGCGTCGATCTCTTGCATGTCCGGGATGGTGATCCCCAGTTGGTTCTGCTCAAAGGGCAAACCGAAGATGACCTGGGGCCCCATCTTCGAAGTCTCCCGCCACACGGCTTTCTGACGCTCATCGAGCAGAGGAACAATCAGGTTGTCGGGGATCTGGGGGACCATCTCAACGTTGTGCATCAACATGGTCTGCCATTGGCCCAGGGCGTCCTGGTACTCCGACGACAGCGTTTTAGTCAGTTTCTCGCGTTGTTCGGTGGTCAGGACGAGTTGGTCGTCCAGCCTGACCACCAGATTCAGGACCACCGCGCGTTTGCGGTTCGCCGTTCGTTTGTCAGACTCCTGGCGGTATTGTTCGGCCAGCTCCGCGGGAAGCCGTGTTTTCAAGACCTCGGCGAGCTGTCGCTCCACCAGATTGCGAGGGTCGGGCATCTTGCGAGCTTCCCCCCTGCCCCGTCCCCGCATGGCGTTGTTCTGCGCGACGGCATACTCTCTCGCCGCGACCTTGAGTCGCGGTCGAGCAAGCCTCGCGATCTCGGTGAGCTGTTCCTTGTTCAGTTTGCACGTTCGCCGAACAAACAGCAGCTCCGACTTCAACAATTGCACGAACTGCGGGAGCAACTGGGTCTCCATCTGGCGGACGTTGGGATCGACGTCTTCCTGGATGGCGTCAGCCAGGGCGCCGAGCAGCGTCCGCCCACCTTGATCGGCCTCCGCACGCTTGGCGGCGGCTTCCTTGGCGACGGCTTCCTTGGCGACCTTAACCCGGGCGTTGATGAGGAGCGTCCGCTCATCTGCAGGGACCAATCTGAGCCTGGCGGGGGCTTCCTCGGCCGTCGCCGCGTCCTCGTAACCCTCCGGGACCTTCGGCCGGTCCTGCGCAAATCCACCCGCCGGCACAAGGCCCGCGCAGAACAGGACGGCCCAACTCGGCAATTGTCGCCAGATGCTCATCGTGTCACCGCTGATCCTCGTGTTCGAGTCGACTGAAATACTCGTCCAAACCGGCGCGGAACTCCTCCGGCGGCGAGCGTCCCGAATCGCCCACGGCCTGCTGCACGTCGCGTTTTTCCCCCGCGTCCTTCTCGTTCACGCCGATGCCCACCAGGGCCAGCGCCGAATCGACGGTCGTCCCGCCGCCTCCGCCCCCGGGCGACGCCCCGCCGCCTCCGCCTCCCTTCGGGTTGATGCGGCGCGACTGCAGAAGCAGCTCGATGGCCTCGGTCTCGGCGCCAATGGCCGGCGAACCCGTCTCGGGCCGGGCGAGGATCTCGGCCGCATCGTGCATCACCTCGGCGACGGCCGTGAGCAACTCGATCTCGGGACCAAACTCTGTCTCACCGTCGGGCAACTGACGAATCTGGTCGGTCACTTTCTTCACGCGGCCCTCCAAGCCGTTCTGAGTGCCGGACAGTTCCCGGCCCCGCCGGCCGTAGTCGTCGGCGGTCAAGGCCGGTTTGGCCTGCTCAGCAACGCGAGTCTCCGTGCGGAGATTGACTTCCGCCTCGAGGATTTGCAGCACTTCCAACACAATCGACGGAGGCAAGCTGGCCCGCGAGCCGCTTCCCCGGCACTGGCCGCTCGAGGCCGGATCGACCAGATCCTCGGCCCAGCGATCCAGCGTGTCCCACCAGTACTCGCATTGCGCGATCGACAGTCCAGGCTCTGCCCGGACTTCGTCGGCAAGCTGCCGCAGGCCGCCCACGACATCCTGAGCCTTCATGTCGTCCAGAACCGCCTTGAATTTCATGAATCGGCGGCGTTCGAAGTAGGCCTGCATGTCGTCCATGATCAGCGAAACGTTCTGGCTGCTTTTGGCTTCCACGTCGGCCAGGCCCGTAAACGCCTTCGCCTGAGGGGGGCTGATCTCGGCCGCGCTGGCGCCGAACGAACCTTCCACCAGATCGCCGACGCGACCGGCAACGCGAGACTGTTCCCGGGAGGCCGCCTTCAGGCGTTTGACCAGGGTGCTGCCTTCGAGCGTGGCAAGAATGTTGTTCAGCTCGTTGACGATCTTCTCGAATTCGGCCAAGAGGTCTTGCTGCTGGCCAACGGCGGCGTCCATCTTCTCGCCGGACGGAGTCGACGGGTCGCCCTTCGCGCCGCCGCCGCCAATCAGGGTTGTCGTCGGCAATCGAAGGCTGGGCGTCGAAGCGTTTTTGCGGGAAGACGGCTCGTTGGAGTCGTTGGCGGGCCGTTGTAGCGAAGACTCCGTGTCGACGATCTGCGGAACGGCCGCTTGTTTCGCCGCTTCGCGTGACTCCTTCGAAGCCCCAGAAGCCGACGCGCGTGCCTGGCCCACCTTCGGTCCGGTGCTATTCGGCTTGCTG
>JBDKTH010001311.1:0-2458 GCA_039680305.1 Thermoguttaceae bacterium
ATCGACCTACAAGATCAGCAAGCTCGGCCTGGCCGGAGGTTTGCTCGGGGCGGTGTCGTCGTTGTTTGGCGGACTCCTGGGACAGGCGGCCGACAGTGCTTACGAGGTCCAGCGGGCGGTCGGTGGCAAGGCTCATGACGACGCCCTGCGCGAGGCAGTCCAGGAGATGCGGCCGAAGTTTGTCCAGTGTCGCCACTGCGGGCAGTGGGTCTGCCGCGATGCCTGTCTCCATCCGACGGCCAACATGTGCAAGGATTGTGCCCCGATCGCCGAGGAGACCGAGACGTCGGCCCGGGCGCAACACGTGCACGAACA
The DNA here is from genome assembly GCA_039680305.1 of Thermoguttaceae bacterium. Classification (GTDB taxonomy): domain Bacteria; phylum Planctomycetota; class Planctomycetia; order Pirellulales; family Thermoguttaceae; genus JBDKTH01. The sequence goes on from JBDKTH010001311.1 coordinate 316, forward strand.
GGTGGCGAACGATCTAGAGTTGGAGGAAGAACAGCGAGTGCAGGCCAAGGCCCAGCAGGTAAAGATAAAGTGCCGCAAGTGCGGCCAAGCCACGGGCGGTGCGAAGTTCTGTCCGCACTGCGGGAACCGGACCGGGGACGTCCCGCAATTCTGTCCGGGGTGTGGCGCGAAGGGGGCGCCGGGGGCCAAGTTCTGTGGCGAGTGCGGCGAGGCATTATGAGGAGGGTTGTGATTCTTGAAAAAGACCCCTGGTCGGGGGCCTGCGATTTGGTTACAATAGCGACATCACCGCTAGAAATTTCCCGCCCGTAATAACCTGGCGTCAGAAGGTGGTTCTGATGAACTGTGCCCCGCCGAACAGTTGCAGCCACTCTACCCGCAGCCGGTTGTTATCTGTGTTGCCGCTGCTCGTTGCCATCCCACTGCTGACCGGGGCCCTGGCGAGTCCTCTCGGTATCGCGCCCGAGGACTTGGCGCCCATGATGTTTGATGTGATGCGTGGCGACTTTGTCCATCAGGTTGCGGCCCGGGGCGAACTGGAGAGTTCGGTCAACGTCGAGGTCAAATGCGAGGTTCGCGCGCGAACGAATGCGTGGACCCGGATTCTGGAAGTCGTACCCGAGGGAACGGCCGTTCAGCCGGGCGATTTCCTGGTCCGCCTCGATTCATCGGCCTTGGAGGACGACCGAACGCAGCAGGAGATCTATGTTGAGCAGGCCGAGGCCCGCGTGATCCAGACGCGAAGCGCCTACCAGATCGCCCTGTCGGCCCGGCGAGAGTATCTCAACGGAGAGTATGCGCTGCAGCATCTGGCGACCGAGATGGCCCACCTGGTGGCCGTCGATAAGGCTCGGCGGGCAAAGGACTTCTTGGCCTACAGTCGCCAGATGGTGGCCCAGGGGTATATCACGGAGATCCAGCTCGAAGCCGACGCGTTTGCCGTGCGTTCCGCCGAGCAGGAGAAGCGGGTTGCCGAAACCAAGCTCAGGGTCCTCGAGAAGTTCACCAAAGTCCGGCGGTTGAAGGAACTGGATGGCGCGGTCGCCGCCTGCAAAGCGCAGATGGAGTCGGCCGACAAGATCCACCGCATCCGCTGCGAGCAGTTGGCGGACATCGAGGCGCAGATCAAGAAGTGCGTTCTCCGGGCACCGGTGGCCGGCCAGGTGGTTTTGGCGCATCTCTATCACCAGGGCCACAGCCACATGGTGGAGCCGGGCGAACTGACGCTGGAAAACCGTGCCCTGGTCCGCCTGCCCGATCCGCACCAGATGCAGATCAAGGCATTGATCAACGAGGACCGGATCGCTCAGGTCCGACAAGGGGCCCCGGTGACGATCTGTCTCGACGCCTTCCCCGAGCAGGAGTTGCAGGGGAAAATACTCAAAGTCAACGAGTATCCCAATCCGGACAACTGGTTCGGCCCGGCCGTGAAGCAGTACGAGGCGATCGTTAGCCTCGAACCGTCGCCCCTGCCGCTGCGGCCTGGCCTGACGGCCGACCTGAAGGTCTGCGTCACGCGATTGGAAAACCAACTCCAGGTTCCTTGCCACGCGATTCTGGACCACGGCGACAAGACCTATTGCATCGGCACCGACGGCTACCGGATGATCGCCCAGGAAGTGGTCACCGGCCCGAGCAATGGCAAGTTCACCGTGATCAAGAGCGGCCTGGAAGAAGGCCAATCCGTGGTCCTCGGTGCGGCCACCTATCGCGACAAGATCGCCCTGCCCGTGCTTTCCAAGACCCTGCCGAAAGCAGTGGCCAGTGCCGACGTGCCCGGTCGCGCGTACGCCGCCGCCACGCCGGCGAAGAAGTAGAATGACGCGTAGCGCCAACCGCGGTGGGCAGGGTCTTCTTGCGGAGGCAGGTCAATGCGATTCCGGTTGTCTACGCTCTTTCTCGCGATGGCCGTGGTGGCCACGTCGCTCTCACTGGCCGGTGGCTGGGCATTCCTGGGGGCCGGTTATGTGTTCGTTCTGATCATTTGTCTTCGGGCTTGTATTCGGCGTCCGAACGACAAGGATCTGGAGCGCATGTTCACCGTTCTCATGACCATAGGCCTTTGTGGGCTGGCGATTGCCGTCTGGCGGGAATCGCCGGAGCTCTCTCGTCGCTTAGAGTGCGTCAACAATCTAAAGCAGAT
>JBDKTH010001156.1:0-2052 GCA_039680305.1 Thermoguttaceae bacterium
CAGCCGCAAGTGACAACGGCTGACGAGCGGCGGGAGCCGTTATCGGAGCGACGGGGGCGGCAAGCATGTGGCAGTTCAGGACTTCCCTGTGGATCTTCGATATCGGCTTCCGCCGGATGAACGCCGAGCGGCCACCGGGCTGGGCGGCGCTCCCTGGAGCTTGTGTGCTGGTTTTTCTGGTCGATTGTCATCATTGGGGGAGGGCTGGTCGCGGTTCCAGAGGTTCAGGCTTTGACCACATGGGTTGCTCCAGCGCTCGCCCTGGCGAGTGTTGCTGCGCTATGTGTGGCAGGAATCTTGGCGATAAGGCGGCGGGCACATGATCCGCCTTGCGGCAGATAAGGATACAAGGGCCATCCTCGAGATCTGGCTCGAGGCGTCTCGCCTTGCTCATGGGTTTGTCCCCTACGAGTTCTGGTTGGCTCGTGTCGGGGAGATGGAGAGTGTCTATCTGCCTAACTCGGAAACGTACGTCTGGGAGGTCGACGGAGAGGTTGCGGCGTTCATCTCGTTGGTCGGAGAACAGGTGGCCGCTCTGTTTGTCCGGCCCGCGGTTCAAGGACGCGGCTACGGCACGAAGCTGTTGGACTTCGCGAAAGCCAATCGCGACTGCCTGTCGCTGTGCGTCTATTCGAAGAATGCTCGAGCCGTGAAGTTCTACGCGGATGCGGGCTTTCTCGCGGTGGAGGAGAGGCTGGAGCCTCATACGGGTGAGGCGGAGATTCTGATGCGATGGACGGCATGGGAAGCCTTGTAGGGGGCGCTTCCTGGAGGACAATTGTTGTCACGCAAGCCGCATGCGGTGGGGCCAGCAAGTTCGACCGTCGTACAACGAGTCGCTGTTCTGCGGGAAGAAAAGGAGTGTGGGAAGACATGTTCGAGGAGCTTGAGGCAATAAACGCACGGCCGAAGCCGTTTGAGTTCTACACCGCGAGTGACCTATGGACGGATGCGCATACGTCACGACAGATGCTCTCTTTTCATCTTGACGGGGAAACCGACCTTTCGTCCCGCAATGCGGGATTCATCGACCGATCGGTCGAGTGGATCGCCTCCTATTTCGACGTCAGTATTGGGACGAAGATCGCCGATTTCGGCTGCGGCCCGGGGTTGTATGCGACAAGGCTTGCTCGCAAGCAGGCCGATGTGACCGGGATTGATTTCTCGAAGAGGTCGATTCAGTACGCACGCGACGTCGCAACTGCGGAGGGGCTGTCCATCCACTTCGTCAACCAGGACTACCTGGAGTTTGAAACCGAGGAGCGCTTTGACCTCATCCTGATGATCATGTGCGACTTCTGCGTCCTAAGTCCCGCCCAGCGAAAGAGGATGCTCGACAAGTTTCACGCAATCCTGAAGCCTGGCGGTTCCGTTCTCCTTGATGTGAATTCACTGAATGCCTTTGCACAACGGGAAGAAACTGCGGTGTGCGAAGCTAACCTCCTCAACGGCTTCTGGTCGCCAAACAAGTACTATGGGTTCCTCAATACGTTCAAGTACGAGAAAGAAAAGGTCGTGCTTGACAAATACACGATCGTCGAAGCCAATCGCACTCGGACCGTCTATAACTGGTTCCAGTGTTTCAGCCCCGAGTCTCTGGGGAGGGCGTTTGTGCAATGTGGGTTCGCGGTCAAGGAACTGTGTTCCGATGTTGCCGGCTCGCCCTATGACTCGGAAGGCAAGGAATTCGCTGTCATTGCAGAGAAGGTATAGACGGCATGGGCCGCATTGGGCGTTGACCTCGACCACGAAGTCCTGGGGGCCGGCGACGGAATGCTGATGGTCTCCGCCAGCGGCACGGCCGTGATCGTTGAATAGTCCCGTTCCTTTCGGGAGAGGTTAGAGGGGGAGTCGCCAAGGATGCGGTTGCCGACAGATCCCCTCACCCCGGCCCTCTCCCGGAGGGAGAGGGAGTAGCAGGGCGACGACCTACTTGCCGATGGCGGCCATGTCCTCGAATAGCGCGTCGACGAACGGATCGGGCTCGAACAGGGCCAGGTCGTCGGGCGTTTCGCCCACGCCGACATACTTGACCGGCAGGCCGACTTGCTG
>JBDKTH010001389.1:0-5643 GCA_039680305.1 Thermoguttaceae bacterium
CCTCTTCCAGGCCAAACGCGACTGTGCCGACAAGAGCCGGCTGCAGATCTGGTTCACCTCGACCGGCACGCTCTGGCTCGACGATGTGGTGTTTGAAGAGACCGGAGCGGAACTGCATCGCCCCAACAATATCATTCCAGCCGGCAAGGGCAAGAATCTCATCCCCAACGCCAGCTTCGAATGCGGCACCGATGGCTGGGGATCGGTCGAGTGGGAACGCACGACGCACTGGGGCGGCCCGATGAACCAACTCTTCGGTGAAGTCGATCCGGACGGGGCCTTCGGCAACCAGAGCTTAAGGATCGACCTGTCTCGCAAGGATAGGCCTGTATCGTATTTCGACTACTACGAACTGACTCGCCAAACGATCAGGGCTCCCCTGGCCGCCAACATCGGCTTTGTCGAGGTCGAGCCGGGACAGGAGTATACGTTCTCGGTGTACCTGGGGGCGAAGCACGCGGGCACTCCGGCACTTCTCGCCGTTCGCCTGGCCGATGGTCGTTCGTTCGAAAAAACGGTCTGGTTGTCGCAAAAATGGGAGCGGCACTCGCTGACCTTCCGCCCCAGCTCGCGGTGGTGCTACGTGCTGGCCGGCCCAGACCTGCGGATCACGGCCAAGATCCCTGACCTACCGATAGGGACCGTCGTTTGGCTCGATGCCCTGCAACTGGAGAAAGGGGCCACGGCCACGCCGTTCGAGCCTCGCTTGCCGGTCGAATTCAACTTGACCGTGAACAAGAACGTGATCGGCTGGGATGATCTGCTATCGATCCATCTGACGGCCATCCCTGCCGATCCCGACAAGAAACGCACGGTCAAGATTGACCTTCGCATAACCGACTTCTTCGACAAGGAAGTCTGGCACGACACGGTCGAGACCGACAGCACTGCGATCGTTCATCCGCAGATGGGCCGGCAACGGCAATTGCGAGGCTACCTGAAGCTGCATGCCAGGATGACGGTCGACGATATCGTCTCGGAGCGGACCATGCGCCTGGCCGTGATCCCGGAGTTCGAGGGCAACGAGTCCCGCTTCGGCGTGAACCATGCCTATCCCTGGCCCCATCTGTTGGACCTCTGCCGCAGGGCCGGCCTGGTGTGGGTGCGCGACTGGTCGCTCAAGTGGCAGGAGGTCGAGCCGGAAAAGGGGAAGTTCAACTTCACCGAGACCGATTACCAGATCAACCGGCCGCTGGGGCATCAGCTCCGCGTGCTCGGGCTCCTGCCGTTCCCGTCGAGCAACTGGTCAAGCAGCGCCCCGGCCAGTGTCGAGGCCGGGAAGTCATATCCGCAGAACCGAGCCCGGATCGCCTACGCCCCGCGGGATCTCGGGGAGTTTGAGAACTACGTGGCCCGGACCGTGGCCAACTACCAGGGCCGCATCACCTGGTGGCAGAACCTCAACGAGCCGCTTTATACCGACTATTCCTTGCCACGCAAGTATGGCTATGACGGCACGACCTACGCCGAGCTGACCAAAGCCTTTGCCCGGGCCGCCCGGCGGGCGAACCCCGACTGCCGCGTGCTGGCCGGGATCGGCGGGCTGAGCGAGGGGCAGCACATGAAAGACTTTGAGCAGTTCTTCGCCGCTGGCGGTCTGGCGGCCGTCGATGCGGTTGATATCCACCACTATCCTGGCCTGCGGTCGCCCGAGTACATGGAAGGCCTCTTGGAGAAACTCGGGGTCCTAATGGACAAGCACGGCGGACGCAAGCCGATCTGGTTGACCGAGTACGGCTATTACGCCGACGACGATCCGGCGACCATCCCGCCCAAGCATTCGGGCTTTGACCGGCCGCTGCCGAGCGAACAACTCCAGGCCGAGTACGCCGTGCGTTGGGCGACGATCATGCTGGCCGGCGGCGTGGAAAAGATCTTCTATCACGCCGGCACCTGCGACGGGATCGACCGCGACAGCATGCAGGGCATCTTTTACGAGTATGCCGGCGAGCCCCACAAGATCTACGCCGCCCAGGCCGTGCTGGCCCATCTGTTCACGCCGACCTGCCAGTTCGTCAAGCGGCTGCCGCTGGACCACGGCACGCGGGGCTATCTGTTCCGCGACGGCCAGCGTCTGGTCGGCGTGGTCTGGAACCCGTCCAAAACCCACGCACCGCCGCTCCGGCTGGCAGACGACAAGATGCAGCTTTGGGACCTGATGGGCCGGCCCCAGGACGCCTGCCAATTCACCCCCAGCGGCACGCCGGTCTATGTGATCGCCGACGGCCTGGCCGAAGAGCGTTTCCGCGTGGTGGCCGAGTGAGTCTCTTTCTTGCTGCGTGTGTCTGGGCCAAACGACATGCCGACCTGTCGCTGCGCTCCATGACGGCATGCCACCCAAGAACCACGATCTGCGAGAGCCACGACACTACCGCCCCGAAAACGTCTTCGTCAACGTGGCAATCAACTCGGTGAGCTTGCCGAGGGTATCGGGTTCGGGCAGGGGCAGCTTGAGGTAGGGACGCCCGCTGGACTCGTCGCGCCCCAAGAGCGCGTCGGGGAGCCCGGCGGTCGGCTGTCCGGGGCTTGGACCGCCGGTGGTCAACAGCCGCGTGAGGTTGTTCAAAAAGGTGGCGCCGGTCGTAAGGACTTCGTTCCAGGCGTCGGCCTCGGCGGTCGCACGCGGTGGTCGTGCCGTGGCCGAACGTTGCGGGATGGCTTCTTTGGGCGGGGCGAGTTGCCGTTGCGGCGGCGGGCTGGGAGGAAGCGAGCCGGTCGCCTTTTCCACCGACTCCATGAAACGCGTCAGCCGCGTGCCGCCCAAGAAGACCTCGTCTTCGCCGCCATCCAAGACCCCGGCGAACATCGCCGTTTTGAACCCCAGCAGGCTGAGCATCCCTTCTTCGATCGTGCCCTGGGCAATCATGTGCACCACGCGAACCGGATGGTGCTGGCCGAGGCGGTGGACGCGGCCAATCCGCTGTTCGAGCACGGCCGGGTTCCAAGGCAAATCGAGGTTCACCACGACCTCGGCGTGCTGAAGGTTCAGCCCCACCCCGCCGGCATCGGTCGACAAAAACAGCGGGCAGTCGGCGTCTTCGCGGAACCGCCGGATCAGGTGCTTGCGCTGCGGGCCGGGCACGCCGCCGTGGAACATCACGTGCCCCCATTTCTTCCGTTTCAGCCGGGCCATGACCAGCTCGTGCATCCGCACCCACTGGCTGAAGATTACCACTTTGCTCTTCCGCTCGAGGATCTCGTCCAACAACTCGATCAACTCGTCGGCCTTCACGCCGTAGTCGGTCTTCTGGTCCAGCAGGTAGGTGCTGTCGCAGGCCATGCGCATGTTCTGCAGGGCAACCAACATCCGCCGCTGGTCGGCCTCGGAGAGGAACTTGTAACGCCGCCACTTGGCCACGATCCGGGCGACGATCTCGCGGTTCTCCTCGTGATGTAACATCTGCTGGTCGGTCATCGGCACAAAGATCCGCTTTTCCATGCGCTCGGGCAGCTCCGGCAAAACCTCGTCCTTGGTTCGCCGGATGAGGATCGGGGCGAGGGTCTCGGAGATCTGCGAAAGGTTTCGGTAGCCGATCACCCGGCCGGTGTCGTCGACGTGCTGGTGCAAGTCGAGGAAGCGGAACAGCGGCCCGAGGCGGAACCGGTCGACGAACTCGACGATCGAGTGGAGTTCTTCCAGGCGGTTCTCCAGGGGCGTGCCTGTGAGCACGAAGGCGTATTCCGAGGAAAGCTGTTTGACGCTTTGGGCCGTTCGGGTCTTCCAGTTCTTGATCCGCTGGGCCTCGTCGAGAATGATCAAATCGGGCCGCCAGCGGCGGATCAGGTCCAGATCGCGGCACACGACCTCGTAGTTGGTGAGCTTGTAGAACGAATTGTCGGCATAGCATTGAGCTCGGCGCGCGGAAAGCCCTTCCACGACGGTGGTCGTACGATCGGTGAACTTGGCGATCTCCTGCTGCCACTGGTGCTTGAGCGAGGTGGGCGCCACGACCAGGACCCGTTCCAAGTTGGCGGTCCGCGCGAGGATCTCCACGGCCGCGATGGCCTGGATCGTCTTGCCCAACCCCATCTCGTCGGCGATCAGGCAGCGGCCGGCCTTGGCGGCAAACAATGCCCCGCTGCGCTGGTAGGGATAGAGCGGCACTTTGAGCAGGTTCTTCATCGCGGCGCTACGGAGCCCGCGGGGAAAGGCCTCGTCGATCCGCTGGGCACGCGTCACCTCATCGCGTCGCTCGGCCACGAAGGATAACGTGTCCTCGTAACAGCGAACCTCATGCCCGCCGGCGTGGGCCGTTTTGAGGAAGGTGTGAAAACGGGCGTAGGCCTCCGTCTGAAGCCGGCTCTGCGAATCGAAATACTTGCCGGCCTCGCGTTTCAGGCTCGCCGGACACGTCGTGCCGGGGCGGAAGGCCACGTCGCGTTTCGCCCCATACCGCAGGTAGATCTCCGAATAGGCCGGCTGGAATCCCCGGGCCAGCGCGGCCTTGGCCCCCGTCTTCCGCCGCAGCCGGGCCAAGGTGAACTCGATGTGCTTGCAGGTCCCCAGGGTGTTGACAGCGAAGTCGGGGCAGGAGCAGAAGTTGTCCCCCGGGTTCTCGCCGCGGATTGCCACGCGATACGTCCGCTTCGTCTGCGGATTGGTCACCTCGAATTCCGAAAAGATCGGTTCCCGACCGACGTTTTTCAGGCGGAAATCCTGCTTCTGGCCAAACTCCTTGCGCAAAGCGATCTGCCACGCCTCCAGCGACATGTCGTCGGGCTTATGGAGCCGGGAAAGCGACTTGTCTTGTCGCTTCGTTGCCTTGCGCCGGCGGTGAGGTTTGCGGTTCTGCGACGACGATTTCGTTGGCTGCGCTGCTGGCACTGTTGCGTTTCCTGATGACGGCATCCGATCCTCTGATCCCGGTCGGGCGAGTTTGCGACCTGGGCAAGGCAGGCAAAACCCAATCCCAGATAAGGTAAGCTTCGGGTAAGCCGCTGACCAGCCCCCGAGCGGGGAGGAGGGCGTGTACCACTGCTTGCCTTCCGGGCAAGGAGTGCGGCGGCTATCCGAGTGGCAAGGGGGACGCCAGTTTCAAGGCGGCTTCCGAGGCGTCTTCCAATTGGGCCAGCGACGCCTCAATCGCCGCGGCCTGCGTCGCATCGAGTACGACTTCGCCGAATCGTACGCGGTAGAACGCCTCGGCGATTTGCGAGGGAATCGCGGCCAACTCGTCTTCACCCGTGGCCTGAGCGAGCATCGTGCCGGCCTCTCGGGCGAACTCCCGCGGAGTCTGCTGCGGTGGACGGGTCAGGCCGTGCCGGGCCAGGACGGTCTCCAGGCGATGGTAGAACTCCACCCGCGACCGCACGCTCTTCCGGCCTCCGGTGACGCGGCCGGTCAGGCGGTGAAGGAGTCGCTGCGGGGCCAGGCCAAGCCAGGAGCTTACGACCAACACCCCAGCCAGACCGAGCACGCCGATCACCGCGGCCCACAGCCAGCGCCAGGCGCCCAGGCGTGCCACGTAGTCGCGGAACCACAGGCCGGCGGCGGCCAGGAGGTCGCGCCACCACGCCGGATCGGTCAACCGCTGGGCGATGCGTTCGACCGCTGCGAGCATCGGGCGGTAGATCGCTTCCCGCTGTCGTGAACGGTCCATCGACACGACATAGGTGTCCCAGAGATGATCGAGCCACGTCAGA
>JBDKTH010000122.1:0-5234 GCA_039680305.1 Thermoguttaceae bacterium
CCCCCCGCGTCTGAACCCTGAACCCTGAACCCTGAACCCTGAACCCTGAACCCTGAACCCTGAACCCTGAACCCTGAACCCTGAACCCTGAACCCTGAACCCTGAACCCCGCCCCCCTCCAGAGCAACGCAGCTACGGGCCAATTCAAGTTTCCCGCAAAACTTGTATCATGACACAATCGTTTCCGGAGGAAAAGGAGCTGTCCAGTGAGCCAGACACCGAGCAAAGATTTCCGCGAGATCCTTGAGACGTTCGACAACCAGTACCCGGGCCGGGATTATACGATTCAGATCGTCTGCCCGGAGTTCACCTCCGTTTGCCCCAAAACTGGCCAGCCGGACTTCGGAACCCTGACATTTACGTACGTCCCGGATCGGAAGTGCGTCGAGTTGAAGAGCCTGAAGTTCTACCTCCAGCAGTTCCGCAACGAGGGGATCTTTTACGAGAACGTGACCAACCGGATCCTCGACGACTTGGTCGCCGTGCTCCACCCCCGCAAGATGACCCTGGTGGCCTCGTTCACTCCTCGTGGGGGAATTTCGACCACCGTGACAGCAGTCCACGAGAGCCACTACCCGGCTCAAGGGTAGACGGGCACACGGAGCGCCAGCACGACGAAGACGAACAGCAGGCCGGTCGCCACGGCGACAATGAGATTCAGCACCAGCTTGATCGCCGTGTTGCGGATCAGAATCTCCTTGATCGTCAGCCCCGTCGCAACGAGACCGGCCAGCACCATGACGATGGCCGGGGTGAAGGAGAGCAGAAGCAGGGTCGCCGCAGGTAGCTCGGCGTCGGTGTCGGCGAAGACGCTTTGGAAGTCGGCCTGGGCCCGGGCCAGGTAGAGCGAAAGCGTCAGCAGCAGAATCAGGCAGGCGACCAGCAGACCAAAGCTGATCGCCTGCCCGAGCGAATACTTCCGGTTTGATGACGTTGCGTCCATTCGGCGGCCCTTGGCCCGTCTTCTTTACGCACGCGGTCGGACCGACGGCGTGCCGCGATAGTCAATCTCCACGTGGCGGCCGTTCTGGAGGATCGACATGCGAGTGGCCTCGGTCACCAGCTCATTGATGCAGCTGTTGGCCGGGGTGGCAACGATGCCGCGTTGGTCGATCTCCTCGATCGCCTTTTGCCGGGCCGCCAGGCCCACGTCTCCGTTCAAGCCGGCGGCGGCCGCGTTCACACGCAGCGCCGACGCCACATTGGCTTCCACCGAGTCGTAGCCGTAGCCGACCGGCTTCAGCCCCTCGCCCTCCCATGGCACCAGGCGAAAGTAGTCGGGGCTGACGTAGCGGAAGGCGGCGCCGGCCAGATGGTCGACGTAGCTGTGGCTGACGCCGCGGAACTGGTCGTCGTGGCGGATCATCCCGCCGCAGTCGTTGCCTTCGCAGAACAGGCACACCCCTTGGTCGTTCGTCCCGGCTGCCTCGTTGGGGTAGCCCAGGCCGTTCAACAAGCTCAGGATCGCACCGTTCTCCCACACCACCTGGCCTAGCGACCAGAGGTAACCCACGTTGCCGTTGGGAAACTTCCCTTCGACCCCGCGGACCGAGACCTCGACCGGCCGCAACCCGGTAATGAAGTATACCAGGTCGACATAGTGGCAACCGATGTAGGTGAACGGGTCGCTGTTCTCCTTGGTGAACCAGTTCTGGAAGTTCGAGTGGCGGTAGTAGTAGGGTTCAACCAGCTTGGCCTCGCCGCAGCGGAACTCGCCATAGCGTCCGCTCCGGTAAAGCCCCCGGGCGTCGAGGGCCCGGCGGTCGAACCGCTTGTGATACTCCACGCCAACGAACAACCCTTTGGAGTGAGCCAGCTTCTCGATCTCCGCGGCCTGGGCGTATTTCAGCACCAGCGGTTTCACGGACAGGACATGCTGGCCGTGGGCCAGTGCCGTCTGGATCACCGGTTCGTGGAAGTGGTCGGGCACGGCCACCACGACCATGTTGCCCGGCGGCAGCGCGGCGATGACGTCCTTGTACAGGTCGGGATACATCTTGTCGGCCGGCTCGCCGAGCGAAGGCGACGCCTCGAAACTCTGCCCGGGAAAGGCCTCGGCAAACCGCTTCGATTCGGCCAACGGCCGGAGCGGCCCGGAGTTCAAGGCACAAACCTTGATCGCGCCGACCCGGCCGATCCGCTGGAGGTGGTAGAGCGACGGCAGGAGTTGATCGTGGGTGATCATTCCCCCGCCGACGACCACCACCTGGAGTTTGTCCTTCGGAAACGCAGTCATCACTTCATCTCCTGCACAACTTCCTCAATGGCTTCTTCAACGACCGACACGCCCACGCGCAACGCATCTTCCTCGATCACCAGCGGCGGGGCGATCTTCACCGACGAGCCGCGATAGCCGACCGGGGAGAACAACATCAACCCCTTCTCGATGCATCGGCGCACGATCCGCGAGGCCAGTTCCGGATTCGGCTCAATGCCGCCCGGCTTGACCATGTGCAACGCCCCCACCAAGCCCTTGCCGTGCACGGCGCCGATGTACTCGGGGAACCGCTTGCCGATCGCTCGCAAGGCGGGCTGGAGGATGTCGCCCATCTCCCGGCTGTGCTCCACGAGTTTCTCGTCGCGGATGATCCGCAGGTTGGTCAGGGCCGCCACGCTGCAGAGCGGGTTGCCGGTGTGGGTCGAGGTCATCGATCCGGGCGGATAGATGTCCATGATCGCCTGGCGCCCGATGACGGCCGACAACGGCATGCCGCTGGAGATCCCCTTGCCGCAGCTGATCAGGTCCGGCACGACGTCATAGTGCTCGAAGCCCCAGAATTTGCCCGTGCGGCCAAAGCCGGCTTGGACTTCATCGTAGATCAACAGGGCCTTGTGCTCGTCACACCAGCGGCGGAGCTTCTGCATATACTCCGGCGGGGCGAAGCTGGCGTTGCCCCCCTGGAAGGTCTCGGTCAGCACGCCCGCGACGCTATCGGGCGCCACGCCCTTGGCGTCCAACGCCCGCAAGAAGCCCTCAAAACTTGTGTCCGGGCCGCGGAACCCATCGGGGAACGGCACCTGGACCATATTCGCGTCGAGGTTGACGATCCACGTCTTCAGCGCCGGGATGCCGCCAGCCATCTGCGAGGCGAGGGTCCGGCCGTGGAAGGCGTTGTCAAAGGAGACGATCGTGATCTTCTTCTCCCCGCCAACTTTGAGCCCCCAGGTGCGGGCCAACTTGATGCAGCATTCGACGGCCTCGGAGCCGGTCGTCAGGAGGAAGACCTTCTTGAGCCCGTCCGGGGCCACTTCGGCCAATTCCTTGGTCAGTTGACCGCGCAACTCCGAGGGGAAGCAGTAGTTATGCACCAGGCCATGGTTCACCTGGTCGATGATCGCCTGGCGGATCCGGGGATGGGCGTGGCCCGTGTTGGCCACGACGACGCCCGAGGAAAAATCAAGCCACTGGTTGCCCCAGCGGTCGTAGACTTGAATCCCTTCGGCCCGGTCCCAGAGGATCGGCGGCTGGCCGGCCATCGACTGGGGTTCGTACTTGCGCAACTGTTCCAGGATCGGCACCGATTCGGGGGCCGGGATCTCGGTGACGATTCGGCGATACTTGGTGTTGATGAGGGGGACTTTCCGGGGGGTTAGTTCATTCGCAGCCATCACTCACTTCTCCTCCAAGCCATCAGGCCAATAAAAAAACTCCGACCGCACCGCCCCGGTATTTCGGGAACTCGGTGTGGCCGGAGTGCTTTGTGAAGGCCGGCAGTGCCGCTACGGATGCCAGCCAAGCGTTCGAGTTGTTTAAGCCCGATAGTAGATCGGCTACCGCCGGGCTTCATCTTTGCCGATTATAACCATCCGACTGCGCAATGCAAGCCAGCCGGGCAAAGTGGGGCGTCAGCCGAGGGGCGTAGGGCGAGGGGCGTGGGAAGGTAGGGATGTGAGAACCAGCCCCCGCATCCCAAATCCCAAATCCCAAATCCCAAATCCCAAATCCCCACATCTCGCACCCCACCTCCTCGCCCCTTGCCCGGATCCACTTCGTGGTGCACAATACGTTCTCCAGTACTCACGTCCTTCCTGGTTTCCCTGACGGAGCAAGACGAGTCCCATGGCCGACCAACCCCGCGTGATCCTGTCCGGTTTTGCCGACGAGGCCGCCAACCAGAAGACCGCCGAGCAGCAGTTCTGCGCGTTTGCCGCGATGGGCCTGCAGTACTACAGCATCCGATTCATCGATGTCGGAAGCGGCATCAAGAACGTGATGAAGCTCACGGTGGCGGAGATCCAGAAGATTCGCGCGCTGCAGAACGAGTACGGCCTGAACGTGTCTTCCATCGGCTCGCCGATCGGCAAGGTCAAGTTGCTCGACGTGGAAGACGGGACCAAGAACGTCTACATCCCGTTCAAGAAGTACTTGCAGGAGGACGTGGCTAAGGTCTGCGAGATCGCCCACGCCTTTGAGACCAAGCTGATTCGCGGCTTCTCCTTCTACCATCCCAAGGGAACCGATCCGAAAGAGCATCTTACGCAGGCGGTCGATCAACTCGGCCAGATCGCCGAGGCCTGCCACCGCTCCGACCTGACCTACGGCTTGGAAGTGGAAGCCAACTTGATCGGCCAGAACGGCCACATCCTGGCGGAGCTCTATCGACAGGTGAACCATCCGGGGATGGTCCTGATCTTCGACGCGGCCAACCTGGTGGTTCAGGGCTACAACCCGCTGGAACTGTACGAGCAGTACGAGGCGATGAAGCCCGGCTTGGGCTGGCTTCACATCAAGGACTACCGCAATCCGCACCTCGCGACCAAGGGCGGCCACTTTGACGAAGACGTCATGAAGAACTTCGTCCCCGCCGACCAGGGCTACAGCGGCCACGAGGCCATCCTCCGCGATTTCGCCCAAGTCCTCCCCAAGCTCGAACAGAAGCTCGACCGCCGCGGCATCCCCGGCGTGTTCCTCGACCTCGAACCGCACGTCAAAGGCGGCGGCCAGTTCGGTGGCTTCAGCGGTCCGGACGGGATGGGCGTCGCCCTACGCGGCCTCTGCCGCGTGCTCGATTACGTCGGCATCGCCTACCATCTCCGCGACTTCGACGACATCAAAGCCGCGAGAGGATTTTAGATTGGGGATTCTTGGATCCGGGATTTGACGTTGTCTGAATCCCAAATCCCAAATCCCAAATCCCAAATCCCAAATCCCAAATCCCAAATCTGAAATCTGAAATCCTAGACTTCTTCCGTCTCCGTTGGCTCGGACGCGGGCGGGACCGTCAATAGGATCT
>JBDKTH010000926.1:0-1936 GCA_039680305.1 Thermoguttaceae bacterium
AACTTGAACGTGGTTCGGGAGTTGATCCGCGCCGAGGGCGGGATCGGTCTGGCCGAGGATCAAGTCGCCTGGAACGCCGTCAATCAGGTCACTCAAGAGGAGCGAAAGGTCGAGTTGGCCAAGCTAAGACTCGGCGCGACCTGGCTGGGGCAGAATCGGGACCCGAACGAGAATGCCCCGGTGGTCGACAAGGTGAAGCTTCTGGCCGGCGGCACGTGCACGATCTTCCAGCGAATGAACGAGGCCGGCGATCTGTTGCGGGTCTGCACGAATGTCCAAGACAAGGCGGGCAAACGGGCGATTGGGACCTACATCCCCGCGGTGGGGCCCGACGGGAGGCCGAATCCCGTTGTCGCCGCCGTTCTGCGGGGCGAGACCTACGTCGGGCGGGCCTTGGTGGTCAACGACTGGTATATCACGGCCTATGCGCCGCTCTACGATCCCCAACGAAAGATCATCGGAGCGATCTACTGCGGGCTCCGGCATGCCGACGAGATCGCCAGCGTGCGCCAGGGGATTATGGATATTGTCGTGGGGAAGACCGGCTACGCGTTCGTCCTCGGCGGTTCCGGGGCTCACCAGGGCCACTACATCATCTCCCAGAAGGGGAAACGCGACGGCGAGAACATCTGGGAGGCCAAGGACGCTGACGGCGGCTTTTTCATTCAATCGTTGACCAAGAAGGCCCTGGCGACCAGGCCAGGGGACTGCGACTTCGAACGCTATTCGTGGCGCAACGCGGGCGACGCGCAGGCCCGATGGAAGGTCACGGCCGTCACCTATTTCGAACCGTGGGACTGGGTCATCGGCGTGGGGGCCTATGAGGACGACTTCCAGGATGCCGTTGCCAAGGTCGATCGTGGGCTGGGCCAACTCACCCTCTGGGCCGTGCTGGCGGCCGTCGCGTCGCTGGTGCTCTGCGGCGGGCTGTCCTGGATCTCGGCCAACCGGATGAGCCGCCCCTTGCTGAAGACCGTCGCCGCGATGGAGATCGTCGCTGCCGGCGATTACAGCCAACGGCTCGATACGAGCAGCAAGGACGAGTTCGGCCGGATGGCCGTCGCGATCAACGCCGCCGTGGAGGCCACGGACAAAGCCCTCCACGCCGTCAAAGAAGCGGCCCAGCGCGAACAACAACTCCAGGAAGAACGGGCCGAGGCCGAACGCCGTCAGGCCGAGGCCCAGCGACTCCAGCAGGCCGAGGAAGCCCAACGCGAACGGCAACGCTTGGACGCCGAACGCCAACGCCAGGAAGAGGAGGCTGCCAAGGAACGCCAGCGGGCCGACGCCGACCGCCAGGCCGCGGCGACCCTCCGTCGCAAAGTCGATCAGCTCCTCGACGTGGTCGGCGCGGCCACCCGTGGCGACCTGACCCGCAAGGTGGTGGTCGAAGGCGATGAGCCGGTCGACCAACTCGCCGCCGCGATCGAGCAGATGCTGGCCGAATTGGCCGGCATCATCGGCCAGGTGACGCAGAGTGCCGATCAGTTCACCGAAGGGGCTCGCGTGTTTGCCGACAGCTCCCAGTCGTTGGCCCAGGGGGCTCAGGTGCAGAGCGAGGGCGTCGACGAGATGAACACGCTGGTCGACGGCCTGACCCGCTCGATCGAGTCGGTGAAGACCAATGCCCACAACGCCAATCAGATCGCCCAGCAGGCGAATCAGCTGGCCGAGCGTGGTGGCGAGGCCGTGCAGAAGTCAGTCGACTCGATGGAGTTGATCCGCACCAGCTCGCAACAGATTGGCGAGATCATCCAGGTCATCTCCGAGATCGCCAGCCAGACGAACCTCTTGGCGCTCAACGCGGCGATCGAGGCCGCCCGGGCGGGCGAGCATGGCATGGGCTTCGCCGTCGTCGCCGATGAGGTCCGCAAACTGGCCGAGCGCTCCAACCAGGCCGCCCGCGAGATTTCCACGCTGATTCAAGAGTCGGGCG
>JBDKTH010000550.1:0-3208 GCA_039680305.1 Thermoguttaceae bacterium
CGCCCGACGTTTCCCTCGGGCGGTCACCCGTCCGCCGGATCGGCGGACCGAATCGCCAGCCGATTTGCGAAGCTCGATTGCGGCAGCCTGCTCGCTCGCCCTTTGCTCCTTCCCGGTGATCGTTGAACCGACACGAGGCAAATGTGCCATCATCGAGGTTTTCCGGGGCTCTCAGGAAAAGGCCATGCCTCCCTTGCGTGATTGCCGACAAAATAGAGTGACGCATGCCGTTTCTGGCGAGTCCTTAGGCCACGGCCAATCCCGAGTATTTCCATGGGAGTACTGCGGGAGATGACCGCAAGAGGGCATGGCGAGTCAAGGGGGGCGATGGCGAAGCAAGGAGCTGAGCGATGCGGCTACGGAATTGGCTGGAAAGTGTCTGCGCCTTCGTATGTTGCTTGTTCCTCGCGATGGGCCGCCTGGCTGCAGAGGATATCAACCAGGGCAGTGACCCGGATATCCCCGAAGATTTCAATGGGGCAGCCGTGTCGGCCAAGATCGGCGCCAACGACGCCTGGCTCAATACGACCGGCCGGATCTACCAAAGCGGGAATTTCTACACCGGCACCGGCTGGGTTGAAGCGAATGTCCTCGGAGCCGGCACCGGCGTGGTGCGCAGCCGCACGGAAACCGTCACCCATTCCCCCTTTCAGTTTGAAACCAACGGCAACTCCTGCCAATCCCTTAAGCCGATGACCTTCGGCTCCAGCCAACTTCCCGACGGCTCTTCGGTCAACACGTCGATCGACATGCACTTCGACGGGCTGCTGGTCGCCAAAGAGCTGTTGACCGGCGCCGGCATCTACACCGAAGCCCGCGTCGAATACATGGCCGAGATCCAGCGGCTCAATTCTCTGACGGGAACGCGGGAGATCTTCGGCGACAATACCTTCGATGGCGTGGCCCGACTGGTCGACAATGGCACGACCTGCAACGTCGAGGTGCCGGAAACCTACACCTGGATGCCCGAAGAAGGCGCCGACGCCAACAGTTGGTACAACAACCCCGGGCTGCAAATCCTCCGTGTCGTCAGTGGCGCGGCCGGTCCGGGCGAAATCAGCGTCAACGACCTCCCCGCCGATAGCCAGGCGGAGGCCGCGACCCAAGTCGCCGCCGGACGGAACATCTACTACCTGGTCTACGATCAGGCCTTCTCCTTCGAGGCCACCGTGGGCGACACGTACTTCATGGCCATGGACCTGCTCACCGCGGCGGGAAGCTTCGGCAACAGCGACCAGCCCAGCTACGCCCTCTCCGATTTCAGCAACACGATCACCTACCAGTTTTCCGGCGTCGGCCTCGACCTGAGCACCGTGGTCGTCATCAGCGGCAATGAGACGATCGGCTCGGCCGATCCCTTTGGCGGCAGTTCTTCGACCCTGGTCCTCGCCGGCGGCAACCTGACCTGGACCGGCAACTACAATCTGACCAGCCCCATCAGCCTGGAATCTGGCACGACGAACGTCTTCAACGTCGGCACGTTCGGCGTGGCTCTCTCCGGCGCCCTGTCGGGAAGCGGCACGCTGCAGAAGCTCGGCACGGGCACGCTCACCGTCAGCGGCTCGACCGACAGTCTCACCGGCGGGGTCGCCCTCAATGCGGGCACCCTTGCCATCAACAACAACACCAACACGACCCTCAGCGGCGCGATCTCCGGCAGCGGGACCCTCCAAAAACTCGGCGCCGGCCGCCTGAATCTCACCGGCAACAGCAGCGGCTTTGCCGGCGCGACCCAGGTCAACGCGGGCACTCTGGCCGTCAACGGCACGCTGGGCGGTAGTATCGCCGTGGCCAACGGCGCGACCCTCCAGGGCTCGGGCACCATCGGCGGCGACGTCACCAACCAAGGCCGCATCGCCCCGGGCAACTCGATCGGCACCCTCACCGTCGCAGGCAACCTCACCCACGCCGCCGGCGCCACCCACCAGGTGGAAATCAACGACGCTGGCCAGAGCGACCTTCTCGTCGTCGGCGGCACGGCCGACCTCCAGGGCGGCACGCTCCAGGTCGTCCCCGAAGACCGGATCACCGACAACCGCGAATACCGCTTCCTCACCGCGGCCGGAGGCATTACCGGCGACTTCTCCGTCTTCGACACGGCCCTGATCGACTTCACCGCCGAAAAGCGGGCCGGTAATACGGAGTACTGGTTGATGGCCAGCAGCCAGGCCTTTTCCAGCTATGCCGGCACGGCCAACCAGACGGCCGTCGCCCGCTACATGGACCAGCTCTACGCCTCCGCCAGCGGCGACCTCGGCACGGTCATGGCTTCGCTCGAAACGCTCAACGCAACCGGCCTGCGGCAGTCGCTCGATCAGCTCAGCGGTGAACTCTACGGAGCGTTGCCGGTCGTCGGCCGGGACAACACGAGCTTCCTCTACTCGTTGCTGACCAACCGGCTGCGAGCCAATGTGTTCAATCCCGTGGCCTTGCCCGATGAGAACGGCGCGACGCCGCGGTGGACCGGCTGGGCCGTCGGCTACGGACGCGGCGGCCAGGTCTATACCGACGGCAACGCCCACGGCTTCGACTACTCGGTCGGCGGCACCTTGGTGGCCCTCGACCGCATCGTGAGCGAGGATACCCGGGTCGGGCTGTTCTACAACTACACCCAGGCCTTCGTCGATACGACCGGCGGGCTGGAGAACTACGCCGACATGAAGAGCCATCACTGGGGGGGCTACCTCACCCGACTCGGCTCGGAATCGTACCTGACCGTGGCCGCCGGCGCCGGTTACGACAGCTACGAGACCACCCGCCGCTTGAGCTTCGGCCCGCTCTATCGCAACGCCACGGCCAACAACCACGGCTGGCAGTCCAGCGCTCGCATGGAGTATGGCCGGATCTACGGCAGCCAGCAGTTGAACCTCCAGCCGTTCATGGCTCTTCAGCACATCTACGTGCGTCAATCGAACGTGGCGGAAACGGGCGCCAACGCACTCGACCTGAACGTGGGCGGCGTCGACCTCGATGCCCTGCGCACGATCCTCGGCGGACGCCTGGTCGCCCAACTGCAGACCAGCCGCCTGGGCACCCCGGACCTGGAGTTCCGCACCTACTGGATCCACGAACTGTTGGACGAAGCCGCGACGATCGACGCCCAACTCGCGGGCACCAGTTCCGCCTTCCGTGTGCGGGGCGTGGATCTGGGACGCGACTGGGTCGTGCTCGGCCCCGGCGTGAACTGGCGCATCGGCGACAATTGCCG
>JBDKTH010000240.1:0-20835 GCA_039680305.1 Thermoguttaceae bacterium
CGGAACACGAAAACCATTCGAGGGGAGGTAAACATAGGTGGTACATATCAGGCCGAACTAAGTAGAGACCCATGAATTATGCAACACCTCCCCACTTTAGAGTTAGTTCACTTACGTCTTTTCACGCAAATGCACGTCTATAGATAGCAGTCACTTGCGAATATGCACCGCGTCGCAGAATTTGCATCGCAACACGTGAGGCTTTCCACAATTCTCTCCCTTAACCTGGGGTCCATCCACAGAGCACCGGCCGGCTGCGGCCCCAGTTTGCAGCATCATACCCCCAACCCGACCTAACTCCTAACTCCTAACTCCTAACTCCTAACTCCTAACTCCTTCCCCTTCTCGCTTTCCCCCCGCCCCAATCTATAATACAGGGGGGAACCAATCGAGCTCCCCCGACGTCTCATCTTTGAGTCTAAGAAAGCCGGGCGGTCGCCCGGGCTCGTCGGAGAAGCGCATGGCTAGTGACACCCTACCTCCAGGGGAAACGCCACCTGAGGCCCCGCCGCGGCAATGGACCTCGCCGTACGAGGACGCGATCGACCATCGGCTGCAGCAGACGCGGCGGCAGGTGAAGGCGGTGGATCTGGCGTCGGGCCTGTTGGTCCTGAGCGCCGCGGTGCTGATCTACCTGATGGTCGCCACCGTCCTGGATCAGTGGCTGGTCGCCGGTGGCTTGGGCTTCTGGGGCCGGCTGGTCTTGTTCATCGGACTGCTGGCCGTGGCCGGATACTGTTTCGCGCGCCGGCTCCTCCCGCTGCTGCTCTACCGAATCAGCCCGACGTTTGCCGCCTACACGATCGAGCAGACCCAGCCGTCACTGAAAAACAGCCTGATCAACTTCCTGTTTCTCCGCCAGCATCGCGAGCATTTCCAGCGGAGCGTGCTGGAGCAACGGGTCTATGAAGGGGTGGAGCACACGGTCGCCAGCGAGCTGACGCAGATCCCCGCGGAAACGGTGGTCGACCGCTCCCCGGTAATCCGGTTCGGCTATGTGGTGGCCGCCGCACTGGCAATCTGCTGTTTGTACCTGGTCCTGTCGCCTAAGAATCCGTTGGTCTCGTTCAGCCGCGTGCTCTGGCCCTGGGCCGAAATCCAGGCGCCGACCCGCGTGACGATCACCGGCGTGGAGCCGGGCACGACGGTCGCCTTTCAGGGCGACACGCTCAAAGTCTGGGCCGAAGTCCAGGGGCTTCGCGACGGCGAGAGCGTGACGCTCTTTTACACGACGGCCGACAAGCAGAGTGTCAACCAGGCGATCCCGATGAGCGTGCCCGAGAAGGACTATCGCTACTACGCCGAATTGCCGCCCGACCAGGCCGGTCTGCAGCAGAACGTGACCTACTCGATCAAAGCCGGCGACGCCCAGACGCGACTCTACAAGGTCGACGTGCAGACCGCCCTGGCGATCCTTGTCGACCGTGTCGATTACCATTATCCGCCCTATACGGGAATTGCCGACGCGACGGTCCAAGGCACCGGTGATCTCCGGGCGATCGAGGGAACCAAGGTCACCATCCATGCCACGGCCAATCAGGAGATCGAACGGGCGGTGATGGAGATGGACGGCGATCCACGCCAGGCCCTGCGCATGAATGCGACGGAAAAGCAGGCCACGGGCGAGTTCCGCCTCGCGATGCGTGCCGACGACCCCCTGCGTCCCAAGCACGAGTCGTACCAGATCCGCTTTAACGATCGCCACGGCCACGACAACCGCCGTCCGATCCGCCATCAGATCGAGGTGATTCGCGATCAGCCGCCGGAGATCAACTTCCTCAATGCGCCCCCCAAAGACGTCGAGCTTCCCGAAAACGGGTCGCTGGAACTGAAGGTTCGGGCGGAGGACCCGGATTTCGGACTGCGACGGGTTGCGGTCCGGGCGGAGTTCGACAAGAAGAGTCTGCCGACCGGGCGTCTGTTGGACAAGCCGCCCCCGGAAAAGGCCCTTCAAGGAACGTTCGAGTCCGGCTAC
This sequence comes from Thermoguttaceae bacterium, assembly GCA_039680305.1. GTDB lineage: Bacteria > Planctomycetota > Planctomycetia > Pirellulales > Thermoguttaceae > JBDKTH01. The sequence goes on from JBDKTH010000240.1 coordinate 1,976, forward strand.
CGCTTTGAACCGGCCCGCTTCCACCTGAAGGCCGGCGATCGAGTCGTCTACTGGGCCGAAGCCCTCGACAACAAAGAAAACGACCGCGGCCCGACCCCCAACCGCTCGGAAACCGAGCGGCGATGGATCATCATCGTCCCCGCGGAGAACCCGCAGCAAAACCGAGAGACGCCCAAGGACGGTCAACAGGGCGACGGACAACAGCGTCCCAAGGACGGCCAACCGGGCGACAAGCAACCGCCCAAGGACGAATCGCAGCCGCACGACCAGGCAAAGCCGAATCAGGGCGACAAGGACCAGCCGCAGGGCGAAAAGCCGAACCAGAACCAACAAGGTCCGAACGACACCCCGCAGAAATCCCAAGATCAGCCGCAAGACAAGCCCAACGATCAGAGCCAGGGCATGGGCCAACAGAATCAGTCGCAGGGCCAGCAGGGCGACGGCGACTCGGCGGGCAATCAGGGCGAAAAGTCCTCCGCCCAACAGGACAAAGGCTCGAATCAGCAGCAACAGGGCGGCGACAAACAGGGTGGCGATCAACAGCAACAACAGGGTGGCAACCAGCAACAACAGTCCGGTGGCCAGCAGGGCGGCAGTCAACAACAGAAGCAGGAAGGCGGCCAGTCGCAAGGCGGCGAAAGCGGCCAAGAGGGACAAGGCTCCTCGTCGGGCCAGCCGGGCGGCAAGTCGCAGTCCGCAGGTGGCCAGAAGGGGAAGACGGAGTCCGGCCAAGGGTCCGAGTCGCGAGGCGAGCCGATCGATCCCGACAGCAACCCGGGCGACGCCTTCGACAAGATCCTCAAGTATCGCAACGAGGAGCAGCAGAAACAGTCGCCGCAAGGCGGGGAGAACAACGCCCAGTCGAAGCCCGGCCAGCAAGGCCAGGGCGGACAGCAGCAGGCCGGCGGCCAACAGGGCGCCGATCAGCCGCAAGGCGGCCAGCAGAGCGCCAAGCAACCGCAGGGCCAAGGCGACTCGAAGCAACCGGCCGGCAGCAAGGGTTCTGGCTCACAGAAGCCGCAGTCGCAAGCGGGCAGCAAGCAGCCGCAAGACCGCCAGGGCTCGGATCAGCCCTCCGACGGCGACGCGAAGAACCAGCCGGAAAAGGGTGAAGGCCAGCAGCAGGGCCGGGGCGGCCAGCAGCGCTCGGCCGAGAAGCGTTCCGACCAGGGAAAGCCGTCTGGCGATCCTCAGCCAACTGGCCAAGACCCGCAGCAAGGCGAGAAGCCCGGCAGTGACTCAAAGACCGGCAGCCAGGATCAAAAGGGCGCTGGCGACCAGCAAGGCACCAACGCGGCCGGCAAGGAGTCGGGCCAACAGGCCGGAAAACCGCAACGCACGCCGGACAAGGGTTCCCAAGGCGGCCCCAAGCCCGGCGAGGGCCAAAAGCCTGAGGCGGGCCAAGGAGCCCAGACGAGGAACACCGGGCAGTCGGGCCAAGAGACGGGACAACAGGGAATGGAGAAGCCCGACTCCAAGGGCGGCGATCCCGAGAACTCGCAGGGGACGGGCGTGAAATCGCAAGAAAACCCCCTCGGCGACAATGCCGGCTCCCCTTCCCCGCAGGAAGCCAACCGGCCGAAAGAACAACAATCTCGCGACCAACGCGACTCGGGCCAGGACCAAGGCCCGTCGGGCAAATCGCCCAGCACCAGCCCAAAGCAGTCCGATTCGCAAGGCGAGCAGGCCGGCGATCGCTCCGGTGGCGGAGAAGATGGCGGTGGCCAGAAGTCGAAACAGTCGGGCACCGGCGGCGCCGGCAGTCACACGGCCTCCGAGCAGGGCGCCAACCAGGCCCAACAGCAAGGCGAAGGCAAGACCGGCACCAAGGCCGGCGACCAGGCCAAGTCGGATAAGCCGACCGGCAAGTCAACGGAAGGCCAAGGGGACGGAAGCCGCGAGGGCAAGCAGCCCGGTGGCCAACAGCCCGGCGGAGAGAAGTCGCAGGATCAGTCGCCGTCGGCCGGCGGAGCGAAACCCTCGGACCAAGCCAACTCCCCATCACAGGGGCAGTCGCCCAACCAGCGTGGCGGCCAAGGTCAGGGCGGTTCGCCCTCCAGCGGCAGCGCAATCGGCCAACAGCCCGACGCCACAAGCGAACCGTCCAAGCCCGAGCCCACGCCGGTCGACGAGGTGAATCGCAAGTTCGCCGAAGAGGCGGTCAACCTGAGCCTGGAGACTTTGGAGGACCAGTTGGCCAAGGACAATCCCGACCCGAAACTGCTCGACCGGCTCGGCTGGAACCGCGACGAGTTGGAACGCTTCTACCGCCAGTGGAACGACATGCGTCGCGCCGCCGGTCAGCGAGGCACAAACGGCAACGCGGTCAAGAACGACTGGAACAAGGCCCTTCAAGGTCTGGGCCTGCGTCCTCAAGGCACGGAGTTGCGGGGCGGAGCGAGCACCGCCGACCAGCAGCGTGGCATGCGAGAATCGCGACGGGTTCCCCCGCCGCCGGGCTGGGCTGACCAGTTCCGCGCCTACACAGAATCTGTAGCAGGAGAAAAGCCGCGGAAGTAGAATGGAGGTTGTCTTCACCCTGCCCCTCTTTGCGAGGGATTGGGTGAAGGGGAAGCCTCCAACGGCTCTCCCTGCCCCTGAATTCGCCTTCCGCCCCCTGGTCCGTCCAATCCGCCATGTTGATCGAGTCGCCTCGTTATCTGGCCCCGTTCCATCCCAAGCAAGTCCCCCACTTCTTCACCGATGTGTTGATCATCGGAGCCGGTCTGGCCGGTCTCCGGGCGGCAATGGCCGTCGATCCCAAGCTCTCGGTCGTGGTGATTACCAAGGACGCGGTGTGGGAGTCGAACAGTTCCAACGCCCAAGGCGGTATCGCCACGGTCCTGGCGGCCGACGACACCTTCGAAGAACACGTGGCCGACACGCTCGAAGCCGGCGGGGCGCTCTGCGATCGGGTCGTGGTGGAGCGGGTCGTGCGCGAAGGCCCCCGGCGAATCAAGGATCTGATCCAGTGGGGCGCGCAGTTCGACCGCGTCAACGGCCAACTGGCCCTGGGCCGGGAAGGCGGCCACGGCCGCCCGCGCATCGCCCACGCCTTGGGCGATGCCACCGGCAAGGAGATCATGCGCGCGATGATCACGCGGGCTCGCCAAGAGCCCAACATCGACATCTGGGAATACACCTCCACGCTCGATCTGTTGACCCACGAAGGCGCTTGCTGCGGGGCCCTGGTCTGGAACAGCCGGCACGGCAAAACGCTGATCTGGGCCAAGCAGACGGTCCTCTGCTCCGGTGGCATCGGCCAGATTTACCGCGAAACGACCAATCCCGAGGTGGCCACCGGCGACGGCATGGCCATGGCCTATCGCGCCGGCGCCGAGTTGCGCGACATGGAGTTCGTGCAGTTCCACCCCACGGTCCTCTACATTGCCGGCAGCAGCCGTCACTTGATCACCGAGGCGATGCGTGGCGAAGGCGCCCACCTGATCGACCGCTACGGTCACCGCTTCATGCCCGACTACGATCCCCGGGCAGAACTGGCCCCGCGCGACGTGGTCAGTTCGTCGATCGTCAGCCAGATGGAGCGCACGCGCCATCCGAACGTCTACCTCGACCTGACCCACCTCGATCCCAAGCTGGTACTGGAGCGTTTTCCGGGAATCGCCGCGATCTGCCGGCACTTCAATCTCGACATCACCCAGGACCGGATCCCGGTGCGGCCCGGGGCCCATTACATGATGGGCGGGGTGACGGTCGATGCCGAGGGCCGGACGACCCTGCCTGGCCTCTGGGCCGCCGGGGAAGTCACCGCCAGCGGCCTGCACGGGGCCAATCGCCTCGCCTCAAACAGCCTGCTGGAGGCCTTGGTCTACGGCGCTTCGGCAGGCGAAGGGGCCTCGTCGGCCGCCGCCCCGATCAACGACCGCTTCCGAGCCCTCCCTTTGGAGAATCAGCGAACCAACCCTTTGGACGAGCCGTTGGACGTCAACGACATCCGCAACTCGCTCAAGAGCCTGATGTGGCGCAACATGGGCGTGCGGCGTGATGCCGAAGGCCTCCAAGATGCGGCCGACAGCATCGACCACTGGAGCCGGTATGTCCAGGCGATTCAGTTTAACGACCCGACCGGCTGGGAGCTGCAAAACATGCTCTGCGTTGCCCGGCTGATGGTCACCGCAGCCCTTGCCCGCCAGGAATCGCGGGGCGGTCATGTCCGGACCGACTTCCCGGAGCGGAACGATACCACCTGGAACCGGCATATTCTCTTTCATCGTGGTGAGGGGATGATTATCCCGAAGGAGTAAGGAACCCCTTATTCTTGGGCAACATACCCCCCACAACACGCTTCATCCTGGGGCGTGCGTTCGGGGCGATCGCCATAACTGCCAGCTCCTGCCTGTCAATTCCTCCCCCAAAGCCGTCGGCCTCGACGGCGTAAGCTAAGCTATTGTGAAGCCCGATTTTGAGGCGTTCACGCCGAACGGCCCGACGCCGGTCGGCGGGGTAGAGTCGCTGGGAGTTTTCACAGGGAAGAGACGCATGAGTGCAGGTCTTCAGGCAACATTTCAGTTCCTCATGAGGACCGAGAATGAAGCCTCGGTCGACATCCTGTTGGCGGCCCTCAATTGTCCCTCCGAGACGAGTCGCGATTTCGCCCTGCGCACCCTGCTGGGCCGGCGAAGCGTGCGCGGACACGAGGAGATCTTCCGTCGTCTGCCGACGCTGGACGAGCGGAGCCGGGCGATCATCAGCGAGCGTCCCGACCGTCTGGCGGGCGTGGTCAGCAACGCCCTGACGACGAAGGACGAGGCCACATTCCAGCGAGCCTGCGAGGTGAGCCTGGCTTTCAAGCTCTACGACGTCCTCCCCACGCTCCTGGGAGCCGTGGCTCGCGAAGACCAGCCGGGACGCGCGTTGGCCGCCGACACGGCCCTCCAATTGACCGACCTGTTCTATCAGGAGCTGTCAGCGCCGGAGAGCAAGGACAAAGACCTGGACACCCTGCGACGGCGGATGACGGCGGCCTTGGAAGAAGGCCTCCTGCACTACAGCCAACACGGTTTCAAGCAGATTGTCGAGGCCTTTCTCCTGGTTACCAAGCAGCAGAACCCGACGCTGCGTCGGATCCTCCAGCAGCCCGGCGAAAGCTCCCGTCAAGCGTTGATCGAGGTCCTCTCCACCAGTCAGCGTGGCGGAGTGATCCGCATCCTCTTGAGCTTCCTCGAAGACCCGCAGATGCCCCAGGCGGCCCGCGAGGTGATCGCCAACCGTTGCGACGTCAAGTTCGTGGAAAACCTGTTCCAACAGGTCGAGCCCTGGCTGTCGCGAACCGTGGCCGAATCGCTGGCCCGCTTCAACGACATCGCCTGGGCCACGCCGAAGCATCCCCTCTGGGCCCAACTCGACGACGCGGCCCAGCGCCCGGCCGTACGCGTGATCATGGCCTCGGCCATCAAACGCGACAAGCGGCTCAAAGTGCTCGGCTACCTGCTGGAACAAGGCAAACCCGAGGGCCAACGCGCGGCGGCCGCCGCCCTGGCCGAGTTCAAGGCGCCTGAGGCCACGGTCCTCGTGGTCAAGAATCTCAATAACGAGGACCCGATCGTCCGGGCCAACCTGCTCAAACAACTCCGCTGGCGCAACGTCCCCGGGGCGATGTCGCTGTTGATCCGCATGGTCGACAGTCCCCACGAAAAAGTCCGCGAAGCGTTGCGAGAGACCTTGCCGGAGTTCACGATCCGGCAGTATCTGATCAACTTCGAAACCATGCCCGAGGAACTCCGCAGCACGGCCGGCCACATCGTTCGGAAGATCGACCCCGAGGCCGAGGAAGTGCTGACCGGCGAGATGAAAAGCTTGTCGCGGGTCAGGCGCCGCTGGGCCGTGCTGGCCACGCGCGAAATGGGCCTGATCCACGAGCTGGAAAAGTCGGTCATCGAACTGTTGTCGGACGAGGACCACATGGTGCGGATCGCCGCCGCCGACACCCTGGCCGAATGCGATACCCTGCCCAGCTGGGAAGCCCTGCGTGACGCCATGCTCGACCGCAGCGTCGCCGTGCAAGAGACCGCGGAAAAGAGCCTGGAGCGAATCTGCCAGTCGCTGACCACGAAAACACGAGGGGATTTGGAGGAGGTGGCTTCATGATCATGACCGTCTGGAATCTGGTGCAGTCCCTGACGCTCGGCAGTGTCCCGGTCCACGTGCTGCTGCTTGGCGCCCGCCCCGAGATGAGTCCGTCCAGCAGTGGTTCAACGTTGGTCTGGGTCGGCATCATCGGCGCGGTGGTCGTCGGCGTCGTCGTGGCCCTGGTGGTCTTGACCCGCGTGCTCCATCAGCAGGGCCATAATAGTCAGGCCGGCCTGTTCGCCGGGCTCTGCTCGGTCCACGCCCTGCCGCGCAACAGTCGGGCCCTGCTCAAGCAACTCGCCGCCTCGTATAACTTGTCGGCCGCCCCGGCCCGCGTGTTCACCGAGCCCCGCTGGCTCGAACCCAACCCGAGCAATGGCCTGTTCCGCCAACGTGGCCCCGAACTGGCCGCGCTCCGCGAACAGCTGTTCGGCGATGGCCCAAACGCCGAGACGCCCAAGGGCAGTTGATCCCGGCGGTTTTTTGACACCCACACCTGACAACCCCGCGGGGTGACCAACCCGTGTCTTGGCCACCCCGCATCGTTTAGGCCCCGTCCAGAAATAACTTGGAGAATTGACCTACCAATGAAGCAGCTGCCCGGGGGAGAGCGGGTAGCCTGTATGGGGTGTAGCGGCAGTTGCTTCATTGATGTACGATGAATTCTCTGGAAAATCGCGGAAGAAATCTGCGAGCCCCCCAAGAAAGAGAGAATCCGCCGCTAGCCATGGATTGTCCAGCGTCGAAGGCTCGGCGGATTCTCTCTTTCTAGTAGGTCAATTCTCCAAGTTATTTCTGGACGGGTCCTTACGCAGGACGACGGATCGGACTTTCTGCTCCATTTCGCCAGAACCGAACGAGCCGCTCGTCCGTACTGACAGAATTGGGAGACCTTGCCACGTTCTCTGGCCTTCCCGGCTGTGTGGCAAGAATCCCGCCATCAGGACTACGGAACCTCTATAGGAACCGCCTGATGACTGGTTATAATGAGGGTTTTCATCACGCCTGGGCCAGGACGCGCCTGGCCCGCACAGTCCGCTGATTTCTCACGTGTCGGAGCCTACACTATGACGCAACCGCAAGGTCCCGCCATGATCGAAGCCGTGGGGCTTTCGAAGTATTATGGTGATTTTGCCGCGATCGAGAACGTCTCGTTCAAGGTGCACCAGGGCGAGGTCGTGGCGTTCTTAGGCCCCAACGGGGCCGGCAAGAGCACCACGATGAAGCTCTTGACCGGGTATCTGGCCCCGTCGGCCGGCACGGCCCGGATCGCCGGCCACGACATGGCCACCGATCGCCTGGCCGCGGCCGCAGGCCTCGGCTATCTCCCGGAAAACGGTCCGCTCTATCCCGATATGAGCCCGCGAAGCCTGCTGAACTTCTTCGCCGAGGCTCGCGGACTCTCCGGCGCCCAGAAACGCGAGCGCGTCGACAAGGCCATTGAGCTCTGCGCCCTGGGCAGCGTGGTCGGCAAGCCGATCGGCAAGCTCTCCCGCGGCTATCGGCAGCGTGTCGGCATGGCCCAGGTGCTCCTCCACGAGCCCGACGTGCTGATCCTCGACGAGCCGACCGCCGGGCTCGACCCCAACCAGATCCACGACGTGCGCAACACCATCCGCCGCCTCGGCGAGAGCAAGACGATCCTCCTCTCGACCCACATCCTCCAGGAGGTCGAGGCGATGACCGAGCGCGTCTTGTTCATCGACGAAGGGAAGGTAATCTTCGACGGTACGGTCGGCGAGTTGACCGCCGGCGGCAAGGCCCTGGACGAACGGTTCCGCGAGCTGACCAACGTCGGCGCGGCGTAGTTCGTTCTTCCCCCAAGCCCATCCCCTACAAGCCATCAGTTCGGTAGGAACCATGAACGCCAAGGTCGTACTAGCGGTTTACAAGCGGAACCTCACCAGTTACTTCTTCAGCCCCACCGGCTACTTATTTATCTGCATCTTCGTGCTCCTCAGCGCGATCGCGGCCTTCTGGCCCAACGAGTTCTTCAACACCAACCTGGCCAACCTGAACCAGCTCAACTGGGTCTTCCCGTTCATCATGCTGGTCTTCATCCCGGCGATCACGATGAGCGTCTGGGCCGACGAGCGACGCCAGGGCACCGACGAGCTGCTGTTGACCATCCCGGCCGCCGACTTCGACGTCGTGCTCGGCAAGTACCTGGCCGCCGTGGCCATCTTCAGTTTCTCGCTCCTGTTCTCGCTGATCTGCAACTTCGCCGTCCTGGAAACGTTGGGCGATCCCGACGTCGGGCTGTTCTTCTCGACCTACGTCGGCTACTGGCTGATCGGCCTGGCGATGCTGGCCATCGGCGTGGTGGCCTCGTTCCTCACCGCCAACCTGACCGTGGCCTATATCCTCGGCGCGCTGTTCAACATCCCGTTGGTCTTCGCCGCCCACGCCGATGCGATCCCCCTGCCCGAAGGCCTCGCCCTGGGCGTCAAGCAATGGGGCATCGGCGAACAGTTCCGCGATTTCGGCCGCGGGATCATCAGCCTCTCCGGCGTGGTCTACTTCGTGGTCATCGTGGCCGTGATGCTCTACCTGAGCATGGTCCTGATCGGACGGCGCCACTGGGCCGGCCGGCCCGGCTCGCCGATGGGTGGCCACTACGCCGCCCGCACCCTGGCCCTGGCCGCGGTCGCCGTCAGCGCCATTGTCTTCTTCCACTATCACGACCTGCGGGCCGACGCCACCAGCGAAAAGCTCAGCTCGCTCTCTCCTTCGACGGTCAAGCTGTTGGCCGAGTTGAAGCCCGACCGGCCGGTCCAGGTCGAAGCCTTCATCAGCCCCAACGTCCCCGAGACCTACGTGCAGACGCGGCTCGACCTGATCTCGATGCTCCAGGAACTGGAGGCCCGCGGCAATCAGAAGGTCCGCGTGCGGATCAACAGCACGGAGCGTTACAGCGAGGAGGCCGCCCGGGCGGAGAAACGGTACGACATCACTCCCCGCCGCGTGCTCACGGAAAACCGCGGCACGCTCAGCGAAGAATACCTCTTCATGGGCGTGGCCTTCACCAGCGGCCTGGAAAAAGTGACCCTGCCGTTCATCGACCGCGGGCTCCGCGTCGAGTATGAACTGGTCCGCTCGCTGGCCACGGTCACCCAGCAGAAACGCAAGAAGATCGGCGTCTTGCAGACCGATGCCAAGATGTACGGCAGCTTCGACATGCAGTCGATGGCCAGCACCAACAACTGGCCGATCATCGACGAGCTTCAGAAGCAGTACGATGTGGTCCAGGTCGACGCGACCAGCCCGATCACCGAGCGGTACGACGCCCTGTTGGCCGTGCAGCCCTCGTCGTTGGCCCCCGAGCAGTTGAACAACTTCATCGCGGCCGTTAAGAGCGGCCAGCCCACGGCGATCTTCGAGGATCCGTTCCCCGTGTTCGCCAACAACGTCCCGGGAACCAGCGCCCCGCGTCGGCCGCCGGGAGGGATGAACATGTTCATGCAGCAGCAGCCGCTCCCCAAGGGGAACATCGGCGAGCTGTGGGCCCTGCTCGGCGTCGACTTCACCGACGACCAGATCATCTGGCAGGCCTATAACCCCTACCCCAAACTCAACCAACTCCCCGAGGAGTTCGTCTTCGTCGACCGGACCTGCGGGCAGGACGCGCTGAACGATGGGGACGTGATCAGCTCTCAGCTCCAGCACCTGCTGTTCCCGTTCGCCGGATCGATCAGCAAGCTGAACGCCTCGCCGCTGCAGTTCGCCGCCCTCGTGCGTACGAGCAACAAGAGCGGAACCGTGCGGTTCAACGAGATCCTGCGGATGACGCCTTTTGGCCCGATGGGCGGACTGAATCCCAACCGGCGCCAGGTCCCCGGCAACGTGCCTTACGTCCTGGCCGCCCACATCCAGGGCAAGCTTGCGGACGCCGCTCCGGCGGCCAAGGACAGCAAGAAGGACGAGAAGAAGCCCGCCGCGACCGAGCTCAACGTGGTCCTCGTGGCCGACATCGACATGCTCCACGAGCAGTTCTTCCGGCTCCGCGAACAGGGCGACTCGCCCGAGGGCGGGATGAGCTTCGATTTCGATAACGTGACCTTTGTCCTCAACGTGCTCGACGACCTGGCCGGGGATCAGCGGTTCCTCGACCTGCGCAAGCGGCGTCCCAAGCACCGCACCCTGAGCCGGATCGACGCCCGCACCGAGGCCGCCCGCAAAGAAACTGAAGAGACCCGCGAGCGGCTTCAGAAGGATCTCGACAAGGTTCGCGAGCGGGAACAGAAGATCCTCAAGGACGAGGTCGCCAAGTTGGAAGAAGAGATGAAGGGCAACAAGCTCGCTTCTCAAGAGATTATCCTCCGTGTGGCCATGGCCCAGGAAGCCGGCGAACGCCGCATGCAGACCGAGATCGAGCAGCAGCAGCAAAAAACCGAGAAGGAAAAGAATCGCATCGAGACCAAGTTGAACCTCCAGATCCGCCGCGTGCAGGACTGGTACAAGCTGTGGGCGGTCGTCCTGCCGCCGATTCCCCCGCTGGTCGTGGCCGCCATGGTCGTCATGATCCGCCGCAAGCAGGAGCGGGAAGGCGTCTCGCGAGGCCGGCTGCGGTCGTAAGTGGGAATTGCAGATTTCGGATTTCAGATTGAAGATTGCAGATTGAAGCATATCCAAGCCACTGAACGAGGTTACGATGAACGAATCCACTAAGACCATCGGCTTTGTGGTTGTCGGGCTGGCGGCGGCGGTGCTCGCCTGGGCCAGCCGGCCCTCGCTGCCGGTCGCCGATTCGGCCAATACGAAGCTCACCGTGCTCTTTCCGGAGTTCAAGGATCCCCTGGCCGCCACCAGCCTTGATATCGTGAGCTACGACGAGGGAACCGCCTCGCTCCGCCCCTTCAAGGTGGCGCTGGCCAACAACCGCTGGTCGATCCCCTCGCACGACAACTACCCGACCGACGCCAAGGACCAGTTGGCCAAGCTGGCCACCGAGCTGATCGGCCTCAAAGTCCTGGAAGTGCCCACGGATATCCCCGGCGAGCACGCAACCTATGGCGTCGTCGATCCCGATTCCAAGAATCTCAAGGCCGGCACGACCGGCGTGGGCACCCGCGTGACGGTGAAGGGTAAGGACGACAAGGTCTTGCTGAACCTGGTCGTCGGCAAAGAGGTCCCCGGACGCGAGGGGCTGCGCTACGTGCGCGTCGTCGGCCAGGACCCGGTCTATTCCGTGGCATTGAAGACCGACAAGCTCTCCACCAAGTTCAGCGACTGGATCGAGACGAATCTCCTCCAACTCAACGCCTTCGACATCAAGCAGATCCAGATCAACGATTACTCGATCGACATGCTCGCCCGCCGCTACAACCAGCGCGGCCAGTTGACGCTGGCCTATAGCGACACCGGCGAGCCCCACTGGAAGCTCACCGAAGACAAGGTCTTCCAGAACAAGAAGTGGGTCGATGGCAAGATGGGCCCCGACGAAGAGCTCAACGCGACAGTCCTCGACGCGATGAAGGACAACCTCAACAACCTGAAGATCGTCGACGTCAGCAAGAAACCCTCGGGCTTGAGCGTCAACCTCCGCGCCAGCGGCGAACTGGCAAGCGACAACGAGACGGTCGCCTCGCTGGGCGAAAAGGGCTTCTATGTCCTCGCTTCGCAAAGCGATCCCAACTACTACGAGCTTCTGTCGAACGATGGGGAGTTCCGCGTCGTGATGAAGGACGGCGTCCAATACGTCCTCCGCTTCGGCCAGATCGCCGGCTCCAGCGACGCCCACTCCAAGGACAAGGCCAAGAAAGACAAGGACGGCAAGGCCAAGGACGAGGCCTCCGGCGCCGGCGTGAACCGTTACCTGTTCGTGATGGCCGAGTTCAACCGCGACGCCTTGCCAAAGCCCCAACTCCAGCCCCTCCCCGAGGAGAAGCCAGCGGCCAAGGCCGACGAGAAGAAGGCAGACGAGAAAAAGGCCGACGACAAGAAGGTGGAAGACAAGAAGCCCGAGGCCAAGAAGCCGGAGGACAAGAAAGCCGACGACAAGGCCCAGGCCGACCTGAAGGCCGAGCGGGAACGGATCGAGAAGGAGAACAAGCGCAAGCAGGACGAGTACGAGCAGAAGATCAAGGACGGCGAAAAACGCGTCCAGGAGCTCAACGCCCGGTTTGCCGACTGGTACTACGTCATCGACGACAGCGTCTACCAGAAGATCCACCTGAACCGCGACAAGCTCATCAAGAAGAAAGAAAAGAAGGACGCCGCGGGGCACGACCACGCGGATGAGCCGAAGAAGGACGGCACGCCCGCCGACTTCAAGGAGCTCAAGGCGTCCGCCCCGGGCAAGGGCGACAAGTAGTCCGCCTCTCGATTTTAGTGCCTACGATCCAAGGGCAGCAGGCCATCCTGCTGCCCTTGTTGTTTTGTAAAGTAGTAGGGCGGTGCCGAGCTTGCGAGGCCCGCCACTCGACAGCCACGGATCTGACGAAACGACAAAGCCCGAAGAGGCTAGCCCCGTGTAACCTTTGGTCATTCGTGCTTCGTCATTCCTTCGACATTTGGCCTTTCGGCATTGCCTTCACGCCTGCCTCTTCTCCGCTTCCGTCGGGCCGGGGATGATCGCCCCGTGCGGGTCACGTTTGGGGTGACCGAGCACGGCATCTACCTCGTCCGACAGATCGTGCGCGTGCTCCAGACGATCGGCCGCCTCGTGGATCAACTCCGGCGGCAGCTTCGCCTGGTCGGCGAGATACGCTTCCCACAGACGGTGCGATCGCACCATTTCGGCCGCGCGGCGTGTGCCGGCGTCGGTGAGCGTCAGGTGTCCGTCATGAACCTGCACCAGTTCCCGCACGCTTCGCTTCTTGAGCAATGCGTGTAGTTGGTGCACGCCGAGATGGGTTTCGCGGGCCACGGTGGCGACGGTGGCGACGGTGGCGACGGTGGCGACGGTGGCTGCAGCAGCGCTGGCCGCGTGCGCTGCTTCACTGAGCTTGTACACCGCTCGGACCAGGTCTTCCTCGGCGATGTGCCGGCTCAATCGCCAGCGCCGCAACCGATCGAAGAGGATACCGTGGCTTGGGGAGAAAAGCATGGCCAGTCCAAACAACAAGGTGGCCACCACGACCATCGCCGGACCGGTGGGCGCGTTGGTCACGAACGCCAACGACATCCCCGCCGCGGCGGAGACGGCGCCAAACAGCCCGGACAAGAGAAGCATCACCGCCAAGCGGTTCGTCAGTTGGTAGGCCGCCGAGGCTGGAGTGATGAGCATGGCCACGACCAAAACCACGCCGGTGGCCTTCAGCCCGGCCACCACCGTCGCCGCGAGCATCCCCATCAGCAGGTAGTGCAAGAATGCCACCTGCCACCCCATGGCCGCGGCCCCGACCGGATCGAAGCTGACGAGTTTCAGCGGGTGGTAGAACAGCGTCACAATCGCCAGCACCGCCGCCCCGATCAGGGCCATCATCCACAAGTCTTCCCGGCCCACGGCCAGCGGATCGCCGAAGAGGAAGCACTTGAGATCAAAGTGCGTTCCACGGGGCAGACTGCTGATCAGGATGATCCCCAGGGCAAACAGCGCGGTAAAGACGATCCCGATCGCGGAGTCTTCTTTTGTGCGGCTGTAGCGGCTGACCAGGTTGACCAGCACCGCCGTCAACAGGCCCGCCAGCAGCGCCCCCAGCAGCAGTCCCGAGACGCCGGTGCTGCCGGTCAGCAGCAAGGCGACCACGACGCCCGGTAAGACGGCGTGCGAGAGGGCGTCGCCGATCAGCGCCATGCGCCGCAGCACCACGAAACACCCCAGCACGCCCAGCACGACGGCGGCCAGCACGCTAGTGGCCGTCTGTTGCCACCAACTGCCGGTAAACGGCTGGTACCACTGGGAGAAGTCAATCCCCTGCCCCCAGGAGGCATCCATCGTCATTTCGGCCAGCATCCCGATCATGGTTTCCGACTCCCGCGAACAGGCGGGTCGACCTCGCCGCGCAGGGCAGCGTCAGCGCGATCGAGCACCGACAGCCGGCCCGCATACGTCAGTTGAATGTTCTTGTCTGTGACCACTTCCGCCGGCGGACCGTAGGCGATCACCCGCTGGTTCAACAGCATGACGGCGTCGAAGCGGTTGAGCACTGCCAGGTCATGATTGACCATCAACAACGTCTTGCCGTCCGCGGTCAGCCGCGCGATCAGTTCGAAGATCGCACCTTCCGTGGCCGCGTCCACCCCTGCCAAAGGCTCGTCGAGGAAAAACACGTCGGCCTGCTGGCACAGGGCACGTGCGAGGAACACGCGTTGCTGCTGCCCGCCCGACAGCCGGCGGATGTGGCGATGACGGTATGGCTGCATGTCCACTCGCTGCAAGGCTTCCATCGCCGCCTCCCGGTCGTGTCGGCTGGGGCGTCCCAGCAGGCCCATCCGTCCGTAACGTCCCATCAACACCACTTCCAGAACGGTGACCGGGAAGTCCCAATCGACCGCCTCCGTTTGCGGGACGTAGGCCACGCGCTGCCGATTCCGGGCGATCGGCACGCCGAAGACATCGGCGGTGCCGCTGTCGCACGGAACCAATCCCAACATGGCCTTCAGCATCGTGCTCTTGCCAGCGCCGTTGGGACCGACGATGCCCACCAGTTGGCCCGCCGCGGCCTCAAACGACACGGAGCGGAGCACCGAACGTCCCTCGTAGGAGACGCCGAGATTGCGTGCGGCGACCGCCGGCGTCTCGCTCTTGGATGCAGGTCGAACGGCAGGCGATGGAAGAGGAGCATCGAGCATTATTTCAGCGCCTCCACGACCGTGCGCGTGTTGTGCCGGACCATGCCCACGTAGGTGCCCGCTTCGGTCCCCGGCGGCCCCAACGAGTCGCTGTAGAGCGTGCCGCCGATGCGAGCGCCCGTGTTGGCGGCGATCCGCTCCACGATATTGTTGAGGGTTTTGCTCACCGAGGTTTCGATGAACAACGCCTTCACCCCGCGGCTGCGCACCAACTGCTCCAGCCGCACCACGTCCTGCGGCCTCGGCTGCTGCTCGGTGCTGATGCCGATCACGGCGTACACGTCGATCCCGTACGCCCGGCCATAGTAGGCAAACGCATCGTGGCTCGTAACGATGGCCCGGCCTTGCCGAGGCACATCGGCCACCTGCTTTTGAACCCAGGCGTGCAACTGGTCGAGTTCCTTCAGGTATTCCTCCGCGCGCTGGCGGTAGCCGTCGGCGTGGTCCGGGTCCACCTCGCAGAGCGCATCGCGGGCACGCTCCGCATAGACGCGGAAATATTGCACGTTGAACCAACCGTGCGGATCGGGGGCGGCCGTCGCCCCATTGGCCGGCTGCTGGCCGGCCAACGGCTCGATCCGCGGGTCTTCCGCCAGAGCCACGACCTTGCCCCGGGCGTTGTTCTCGATCACCTTGAGCAGCGTGCTTTCCAGGTGCAAACCATTCACGAGCACCAGGTCGGCGGCGGCGATCTGCTGGGCGTCGCGCGGCCGCACCTCGTACACGTGCGGGTCTTCCCCCACACGCATGATGCCGATGACCTCCGCCTGTTGGCCAGCAAGCTGCCGCGCCAGGTCGGCGATCATGGTCGTCGTGCAGACAACGCGAACCCGGCCAGTCTGCTGCGGCGTGCCACTCCCATTGGTCGGCCCATTGCATCCGGCCAAGGTCCAGCAGCCCAGCGCTAGCAGCAGGAGAACGGCGGGCATGTGTACACCCTTCCCCGCAGCTTCGCCCAGTTTCCAAGCCCATCTCATAGCTGATCCTTTGTCACGCCATCTTGCCCCACGGTAATCTTACGCGTCGAGTCCAGGCATTTGGGGCAAAATGCGGAATTTGCAACAGAGAGTCACCGTGACATTTGAGCTGTCATTGGCGGGATTGCCATCGCTATCGCCGTGACAAGGCCCCAGTCAAGAATCGCGTTGACACGCCCGGAGACCACTGTTATAGTCCTGTGTACACCTGGAGCGTCTTATGTTCATCCGCATTCAACGTGGCTCCTCGGTTCCGATCTCCCGGCAGATCGACGCGCAGATCCGCGCCCAGATCCTGTCTGGATCGCTGCGGCCCAAAGACCAGCTCCCTTCGGTCCGCCAACTGGCCCGCGAGCTGGCGGTCAACGTCAACACGATCTTCCGCGTGTATGAACGCCTGGCGGCCGAGGGGCTCGTGGAGCTTCGCCATGGCGATGGGACCTACGTCGCTCCGCTTCGCGGCGCCGTGTCGTCGCAGTTGGCAGAACGTCGGCGCGAGTTTGCCCGCGAGTTCGACGCGTTGGTTCGTCGCGGGGTCATGCTGGGGCTCACGGCCGAAGAGATGTCAGAGCAACTGGCCGAGGCAATGCGGCGAGTCGAGCAGGATGCGTCATCTCCCGATTCCCTCACCCACGAGAGCGAGGATTCCCCATGAACGATTGCGCGGTTTCCATCCGACATTTGCGTCAAGGATATGGAAAGCATTGCGTTTTGGAAGACGTTTCCCTGGAAATTCCTCGGGGACAGACGTTTGCCCTGCTGGGTCGCAACGGCGCCGGCAAGACGACGCTGATCCGGACCCTCTTAGGGCTCCTGCCCCCGGCCGGCGGAAACGTAGAAGTGCTCGGCCTGAATCCGGCCGATGAGCCGCTGGCGGTTCGAAGCCGGGTAGGATACCTGGCCGAGGATCAGGCGATGTACGGCTGGATGACCGCCGCCGACATCGCGCGATTCCTGGCCCCTTTTTACCCGACCTGGGACAGCCGCCTGGCCAGCGATCTATTGGACCGTTTCGAGGTCCCGCGCCGCACGCGGATCAAGCATCTTTCGAAAGGCCAGAATGTGCGGCTTGGGCTGGCGTTGGCCCTTGCCCATCGTCCGGAAATCGTCATTCTCGACGATCCCGCCCTGGGCCTCGACCCCATCACGCGTAAGCAGTTCAATCGCGACGTGATCGACCATCTCCAGGCCGAGGGCCGCACGGTCTTTTATAGCTCCCACTTGCTCTACGAAGTCGAAGCGGTGGCCGACGCCGTGGCGATCCTCGACCAGGGGCGAATCGTCCGGGTCGGGCGCACCGAGCAGTTGCAGCACGACGTGAAACGAGTGGCACTTCCCCGCGAAGCCCTGGCGGGCCGAGCCCAGCCCCCGAAACTCCTCGACGTCAAACGCGATGCCGACACCCTCGCCATTACGCTCGACGAAGCCCTCCCCTGGATCGACCAGCTGCGGGCCGACGGCATCGAGCCCCGGGTCGAAGAGCTCAGCCTTGACGACATCTTCGAAGCCTATGTGATCGGCAAGCTCGACGACTGGCCCGGCCCTTCCGCGGCCCTGCGCACCGCCATGGCCTAACCCGTCAGGCAGCTCCGCCCACTCGATCCCAACATTCAAGGAGGCAGTCGCATGAGTCCACAGCTTCGGATGCTCGTTTGGAAGGAATGGCGAGAACGCCGGCTCCAGTTCCTGGTCTGCTCGCTCTGGATGATCGGCGGCACGATCTACACCATCGCCTACGAGCGATCGCACGGCTACCGGGCGCCGGTCGCCAGCTTCGATAGCACGGCATTGCTCTTTGGACTCTTCGTGCCGATCTTCCTTGCCATGCGAACCTCATTGGGCGAGACCACCGACCGAACCCGATCGTTTGGCAGTACGCTGCCGGTTTCACCGAGCCAACGGAGTTGGATCCGGCTGGCGGGCGGAGCCGGCGTGCTCGTCGCACCCATCCTGCTGGGAGCCCTGCTGCTCTCCCTCTGTCTCGCACTCGGCTGGTTGGAACAAGCGTCAGCATGGTCGCTGGCGTGCGGCCCGTTTCCCCACGCCCGGCTTCCAGAGCGGGCGAGCTTGACTCCTTTCGCGGCAGTGGGACTCCTATGGCAGGTTACGATCATCACCGCATGGTCTGCCACTTCACTGTACATCCTCCTTTCCCTTTTCGGAACGACCTTGCGGGCGGAGGCCCACGCTGGTTACGTGGGGGCTTTCGTCGCGTTCCTATGGTTCCTGAGCGATTGTCTACCAATGTCCCTGGACGAGGCGGGTCTGCCAGAACTTGCCACATGGTCACACGCCATCGTTCCACAGGGTATGAGCATCCTTGCCACCTATGGTGCTGAATCGGGGGGGAAATACAACGATCTTCTCATTGCCAACGTGGTGTTTGGCCCGCTGCTGCTCAATACGGTGATTCAACTCCTCTTGGCCGCCTGGTTTGTCCGCCGCAATAGTCGGAGACTTTCAGGACGCCTTGCCAAGAAGTCGAAGAGAGCTTCTCCTGTTTCCTGGATTCCTTGGTCGCTTCCGCTGCCCACCCGCTCCCTCGCCCTCGTATGGTTGACCGTACGGCAAGCGGTGCCGATGTGTCTTCCCGGCCTTCTGCTCGCCTGCCTGATGACACCTCTTCAAATGGGCCTCGGCGATGGCCGCCAGGTGGAACTCTTCCAGACGTTCACTGACACCTTGCCCGAAAGCATGTGGGTGATCGGCCTGCTGTGGGCAACCGTTGTCGGGGCGGGGATATTCTCGGCAGAGATCGACCCGCGAATCGGCGAATCCTGGCGTGCGTGGCCGGTGCCGTTCTGGCGCATGTTTGCCATCAAATTCCTGGTCGGCGTCCTGGTGGTGCTGCTGGTCTTGGATGGGACAACCATTGCCGCCTCCTGGAACTCGCCAAACTGGGGAGGCTACTACAGGATGAATTGGTCGTACATCGCCTGTTTCCTGCCCTTGCATGCCGTCATGTTTGCGGTGGCCGTGGGTTGGACCTGCCTGTTCCGCCGACCGGTTCTCGGAGGGCTCGCCACGTTCATCTCGGTTGTGTTGACAACCATCGTG
>JBDKTH010000708.1:0-8072 GCA_039680305.1 Thermoguttaceae bacterium
GATCGAGTCGGCCGGCTCCGGCCTCGGCGGAGAGCAACGGCCGATGCTGATCGTCAACGAGGACAACGACCACTATTTCAAGCAAAAAGCGGAGTTGATGACCGAGGCCGCTCTGCAGGCGTATATCGACCGGTTCGCCAACACCAAGGTGACCCACTTCTTCATGTGCCCGAACGGCCAGCGGACCAGTTACCGCTCAGCGGTCCACGAGGCGATCTGGGACCCGGTGGCCGGCACGATGCCCAACGACATCTGGTGCGTCAATGCCAAGCTGCTGCACGACCAGGGCATTGATCCTTACCGGGTGTGGATCGCGCGGTGTCGCGAAAAGGGCATCAGTCCCTGGCTCACGATGCGGATGAACGACGTCCACTTCGTGACCACGCCCAACTATTTCCGCAACACCACCTTCTGGCGCACTCGCTCCGACCTGTGGCGCGTGCCCAACGCCAAGAGCGGCGCCTGGACCGATTGCGCCTTCGACTACTCGCACCAGGAGGTGCGCGACTATCACTTGTCGCTGGTCCGGGAGTTGTTCGAGCGGTACGACGTCGACGGGTTCGAGCTGGACTGGATGCGTTTTGGCTACCACCTCACGCCGGGCAAAGAAAAGGAACAATCGCCCATCCTGACGGACTTCACTCGCGAGGTCCGCCGGATCGCCAAAACCTGGGAAGCCAAACGCGGCCACCCGATCCAACTGGCGGCGCGGATTCCCAGCCATCCCGATGCGGCCGCCGGCTTGGGGATGGATGGCGTGCGGTGGGCCAAGGAGGGGCTGGTGGACCTGCTGGTCGTCTCGCCTTTCTTTTCCAGCAGCGATTTCGACATCCCGCTGGAAGTCTGGCAACAGCGGCTGGGCGAACAGGCCAACAAAGTCCGGGTCGTTCCCGCGATCGACAACGGCCTGGCTCCCTATCCTGGCGCTCCACGGATCGACAACGATCGCGCCTTGCTCTACGGCTGGGCCGCCAGCTCTCGCTACCGGGGCGCCGACTCGTTCTACCTGTTCAACTGGGTCTATTTCCCGCTCGACAAGCCGGCATTCCGCCCCATTCTCGACAAGGGCCTGGGCGAGGAGACCGTCGTCAGCGCCCCGCGCCGCCATCCGGTCTGCTATCGCGACACAGTGCCCAAGGGTTTTTCCAGCGACTCGCAATTGCCGAAAACGCTAGACAAGCCCGTGACCTTTGTGATCCCCACCGGAAAGAAGCCGTCGGCGGGGAAGGCAACCGTCATCCTCGGTCTGGCCGACCGGGCGGGAGTCAAGGATGCGGCCTGTGTCGGCAGCCTGAACGGCAATCCCTCCACGGCCTGTGCGGAGGTCTCTGGCAACCTGAAGAAGTACGGCGCGAAAACCGCTCGGGCCCTCTGTTTCGAGTTTCCCCTGGACGCCGTGCGCGACGGCACGAACACGGTGGTCATCGCTCCCAAGGCCGGCACGCCCCCGCAGATCATCTGGGCGGAAATCGCTTTCGTTCCCTGATCGACCGGCGCCGGCCCTGTGACTCGAACTGTTAATCGTATTGACCAACAGTGCCCTTGCAGGGGTTGCTGCTGGGACTATCTTGACTAAAGACGACTCTGACGCGTTTGACGACCAGGGTCGGTCATCAAGTAGGGCGGCGCCGAGCTTGCGAGGCCCGCCACGGGACTGCCACGGATCTGGCGGGCCTCGCAAGCTTGGCACCGCCCTACCTTTGCCTCGCGGCCAATCACCGGTCTTGTCAAAGCTATAGGAGAGACCCGCTCATGCCTACTCGACCATTCCCTTGGTTGCTCGGCACTCTGCTGCTGGCGATGACGTTGGCCGCATCTGCCCGGACCGAGGGCCAGGAGTATCCCAACGCTCTGCCTGAATCCACGGCCGCAGAATTCGCGCCCCTGTTCCCGTTCAAGATCACCCATGGCTCTCCCGACAATATCACCAATATCCAGACCTGGGACGGCCCGTGGAAGCCGGCCGGCCAAGAAGGCTTTGTGAAGGCGGTGAGCGCGCAGTTCGTCACCGAACGCGGGCCTCGGTACTTCACGGGAACGAACATCTGCTTCAGCGGCTGTTTTCCCGAACATGCCAAGGCCGAACAGGTGGCGGCCGATCTGGCCCGGTTTGGCATCAACCTGGTCCGCTTGCACTACGTGCATCACCCGTTTCCACCCGCCAAGAAGTACGCGTCGCCCGATTCGTTCATCGAGCCCGTTCAACTCGAGAAATTCGACTACCTGTTCCACCAGTTGAAGCAGCGTGGCATCTACGTGTACATGCAATTGAACATTGCCCGCAAGTTCGGCAAGGAATCGGGGTTTGAGAACGCCGACCAACTGCCGTGGTACAACAACGGGATCGACAATATCGAACCGCGTATGATCTCGCTGCAGAAAAAGTACGTGCGTGACCTCTTGACGCACGTCAATCCGTACACCGGCCGGGCTTACAAGGACGAGCCGGCGATTGCCATGCTCGAACTGGCCAACGAGAATTCCGTGGTCGTCAACTGGTATGCGGGAAAGCTGGACCACCTGCCGTCTCCCTATCAGGAACATTTTCAGCGGACATGGAACGACTGGCTGGCCAAGAAGTACCAGAACACGGCCCAGCTGCGCAAGGCCTGGCAATGCCGAATGGACCCGCTCGGCGCCGACATGATCCCCGATGGCAGTTTTGCCAAGACGCCGGCCAATGCGAAGAACTATCCTGCCTGGGGACTGCAGCACGACGGCCAGAGCCAGGGCGACTGGACGATCGTCCCCGGTAGCGACTCGCTGGCGGCGGGAAACAACGTCGCCCGGTTGACGATCCGGCGCGTCGGCAAGACGCCCAACATCCCGCAGTTCTTTCGCCGCGTCGGGGTGACGGAAGCAGTGCAATACAATCTGTCGTTCAAGCTGCGGGCTTCCAAAGCTTGCCAGGTGTCGGTACGGGTCAGCCAGGACCACGATCCGTGGCACACGGCCGGCTTCCGGGCCACGTTCGGCGCCACGGAGAAGTGGCAGGAGTACTCCTATCGCTTCATCGCCACCATGACCGACCCGAAAGTGCGATTGGTCTTCGCCGATTTCGCCGAAGGAGCGACGGTCGAGATCGGCGGAATTTCGTTGCGGCCCGGCGGTGTGATCGGTCTGGCCGAGGACGAAACCCTGGAGGCACGAGCGGTGCCGCTGCCCAAGCCGACCGGGCCGAGCCGCTATCATCTGCCCAAGATCCTGGCCGACATGAGCGATTTCCTGTTCGACTGTGAGGACGCGTATTTCCAGCAGATGGCTCGCGTCGTCAAGGACGAGGTCAAGGCGCCTCAGCCGGTGGCCGGAACACAGCTCAACTACGGGTTCTGCTACCCAGTGGGCAAGCTGGACTATTGCGACATCCACAACTACTGGAGCCATCCGACGGCCCCGGGCGGCGGCAACGCCTGGACGAATCCGAAACTCAAGGAGCTTTGGTTCGTGGGGAACGCCGCCATGGTCAATCGGGCTCCCGCCGGGTCGACGATCGCGCAGCTGGCCATCAAGCGGATTCTGAACCGTCCCTACACGGTCAGCGAATACGACCACCCCTACCCGAACTTCTATGCGACGGAAGGGAACTTGATGCTCTTCGCCCTGGCGGCGTTCCAGAACTGGAACGGCATCCTGCATTTCGCCTGGACTCACGGCGACGACTATGACCCGCAGGTCATGACGGGCTATTTTGATATGAAGGCCAACACCGTCAAGCAGATCCACTACCCGGCCTGCTACGCGATGTTCACGCGGGGCGACGTGCGACGCGGCCCGGGGAAGTACGGCTACACGCTAGAAATGTCCCAGCAGCAGGAACGGGCCATGCATGCGGCGGGCGAACCGAACCGCTATCGGCAATCGGCCTCCCTGTTCCAGCCCGACGCGTC
This sequence comes from Thermoguttaceae bacterium, assembly GCA_039680305.1. Lineage (GTDB taxonomy): Bacteria > Planctomycetota > Planctomycetia > Pirellulales > Thermoguttaceae > JBDKTH01. The sequence continues at coordinate 3,888 of JBDKTH010000708.1, forward strand.
GTTGACCCTGGCGGTCTTCGCCGGCATGAACCTGACCGATCTGGCCCACGGTCAGCCCGCGGGCATGGCTAACGTGAAACGAATCTCCTCTTGGCAGGAGCTTCCCAAGACCATGGGCTCGCCGGCCGAGAAATGGGTTCGCAATGAATTCGGCGAGTTGTATTGGAATTACGACGCGGAAAAGGGCGGCTACTTCACGGTCGACACGCCCAGCACGAAGGTCTTCACCGGCTTCGTGCGCGGCCGCTCGTTCGCGTACCAAGGTCTCACCCTCCAGCCCGGCAAGACCCGGCTGGACTGGACGACGATCTCGCTGGTCAAGGCGAAGGGGGCGACCTCGGAAACGGGTAGCCTGACGGCCGGCCGCTATTTGCTGGCGGCCTCCGGGCTGATGCAGAATACGGGAACCGTCTTCAAGAAAGTCCCGCCGGATCGCATCTCCACGGCCAAGGGTTATGGCGGCGTCCCCGGCACGGCGCCGATTCTCTGCGAAGGCATCCCCGCCACGCTGACATTGAACGTGGCGGCCGCCAAGGTGAAACTATTTGCGCTGGATCAGGCCGGCAACCGTGCCCAAGAAGTCCCCGTCCGTGGAACGACGACGGAAACCCGCCTGGAAATCGGGCCGCAATACCAGACGCTCTGGTACGAGCTGGTTATTGACTGACGGAGCAGCTTACCCGACGGCCAAACCCAAGGCACGCTTCATGTCGTCCAGGCCGAGCCGATCGAGCGTCTTGCCCAGGCGTTCCTTGGGCTTGGCATTGGCGCGATAGTAATCGAGCACCTTTTCGACCATCGCCAGGGCCGAATCGGTGTCGAGGTTTTGGACGAGCAACTGGCCGATCCGGGCGCTCGTGCCGCCGTTGCCGCCGACGTAGACGCGCCAGCCCTTGGGCGTGCCCACCAGGCCGATGTCTTTGAAGTTGGTTTCGGCGCACTGGTTCGGGCAGCCGCTGACGCCCATCTTCATCTTGCCCGGCAACTGGAGGCCGTGGTACTTGCTGTCGAGGATCAGGCCCACGCCGAGGCTGTCCTGTTGGCCCCGCTTGCAGTAGCTGGTGCCCGGGCAGGCCTTGATGCTCCGCACGCAGATCCCCACGACCTGGCCGCGTTCCATGTCCAAGTCGGCCCAGACCTTATCGACTTCGGCCTCCTTGATCCCGATCAGGGCGATCCGCTCAGCACTGGTGATCTTCAGGGCGGGGAGCTGGTATTTTTCGGCCACATCGGCCAGCTTGCGAAGGATGGCGGGGGTGACCAGCCCACAGGGAAGATGGGGGGCGATGGCGTACGTCTCCCGATCTCGTTGAAGGACCACGCCTTTTTCACCGTCGTTGAGCATCGTCGCGTCTCATCATCACGCAGGGTTTCTTAGGGGTTCGTGGAAACGAACGGTCTAGTCTACCTTTCCGTTGGCCGGTTCGCCAAGTGGATTGATGAACCCGGGAGAACTGATCATAATGGCTGACACAACGGCCGAGGGGTTCCGTGCCGCCAAGCCTTGGAGGAGTTGCCGATGAACACGCCTGCCACATGCCGTCGTACCTTCCTGAAGGCCTCGCTGCTGGGCGGACTGGCCGCCGCGACCGCCACACAGTTCCCCAGCCTGGCTTGGGCCCAAGAAACGCCGGCCACGCCGACCAGTCGCGTGGCCCTCACGGTCGGCAACGATCGGGCCGACAACGTCTTTCAGGGCCTGAGACGCTTCCAGAAAGAAATCGCCCAAGCGATCGGCAGTCGCCGGGTGGTGATCAAGCCCAACAATGTGGGAGTCAACGTGCCGCTCTGTGCGACCCACGCCGACTGCCTGGAAGCGATTCTTGAATTCCTCAAGTCGATCGGCAAGCTGGAAAACGCCGTGATCGCCGAGTCGGCCGCCAACGGGCCGACCATGGAGGGTTTTGACAACTACGGCTACCCGCGCGTGGCCGCCAAGTACGGCGTCAAACTTCTCGACCTTGACGCCGATGGGGTCGAGGTGGTCCACGTGTTCGACGAGAAGGACTTTCGCCCGCACCCGGTGCGCATGTCGCGGATGCTCTTGGACCCGAACAACTACCTCGTCTCCGCGGCCAAGCTCAAGACGCACGACCGGGTCGTAGCCACGCTGTCGCTCAAGAACATCATCTTCGGCGCCCCGGTCAAGGATCCGGGCTTCCGCTGGGGCAAGGGGGCCAAGCCGGGGGCCAAGACCGACAAGCCGATCGCCCATGGCAGCGGCTTCCGGGCGATCAACTTCAATCTGTTCGACCTCGCCCGGCGCATGCACCCGCACCTTTCGGTGATCGACGGCTACGACGGGATGGAAGGGAACGGCCCGATGCACGGCACGCCGGTCGATCATCGCGTCTGCGTGGTCTCGCCCGAGTGGCTGGCGGCCGACCGCGTGGGCGTGGAGCTGATGGGGATCGACTTCGCCAAGGTCGGCTATCTGAACTACTGTGCCGACGCCGGCCTGGGCCAGGCGGATCTCCAAAAGATCGAGATCCTCGGCGAGCCGGTCGCCCGGCACATCAAGACCTACAAGTTGGCCGCCAACGTCGACAAGCAGTTGATCTGGATGACCCGGCCGCAGGTGTCGTAAGCTGTTGGCAGAACAACCACCACGACCGGGCACAAGTGCCGCGGCTAAACGGCTCTACCGGTCTTTCGTGGTTCTTTCCGCTACGTTCTTCTACCCAAACACCTCGCGGATCGCCTGCAAGTAGCCCAATCCGTTGACCGTGTCGGGCTCCAGGTAGCTCCCTTCGGTCCACTCGTTCCAGGCGTTGAGGTTGAGGATTCTCGGCCGGCTGGGCGACTCTTCGAGCCGTCGGCGCACGGCCAGCAGGGCGTCGCGGAATCGCTCCGGGGTGTTGCCGGAGATCGTGTTGGTGAACGGATAGCCGAAGTTGCCGTACTCGTCGGTCTGGACCGTGCGCGGACTGGGATCCCAGCCCATCGACACGTTCGGATAATACGGCAGCTTGAACTTGGTTTCCGTCTCGCCCCAGTACTTGAAGTATTGCTCCTGCACCTGGCGATAGTCGGTTTCCAGCTTGTTCAGCGGGACGTGATGGATCCAGACGTAGGAGGTGAGGCTGTCGAAGCCCAACTCGGGCACGAGTTTTTCCGGCTGGGCGGGCGTCTTCTCGCCCGGCAGGATCGGCCGGCCCCAGACGACGGCGTTCAGGTGGAGGTCGGGGAACCCGGCGGCCTTGGTCTTGCGGCGGAACTCGGCCAAGGCCTCGCGTGTGGCCCCTACGCTCCCGAAACTCTGCAGGAGCTTGCTCAGTTCGTAGATCGAGAAGTAGGGGCAACCGTTGACGGTCCAGTGGGCCGGATGCTTGAAGTAACGGTTGATGACGTGGTCGACGATCGTGTCGAACGTCTTGGGCGTGACGGCTCCCGGGTAGAGCAACGGCTTGGGGGCGCCGCGTTTGGCCGGATGGATGTTGATCCAATCGTGGTTCGCCCACATGCAGCAGAACTTCACCCGCTGATTGTTCGGCGCGTTGAGATAGCCCTGCTCCAGGCAGCGGTCGATGAACGGCCCGTCGTTGTACCAGTACCAGTCGAAGATCCAGTAGTCGAGCCCGTGGTCGGCGGCCACGTCGATCTTCTGCTGCATCACCTTGGGATCGGCTTCATCCTGGTAGCCCCAGGCCGGCACCTTGGGCTGCACGTGGCCGGCAAACCGCGGCCGGGCCTTCTTGACCAGTTCCCACTCTGTCCAGCCGCGCCCATGGGCCTTCTCGTTCCGCGGATCGACATGGTAGTTGGGGAAATAGTACGCCCCGACCTGGAAGGCTTTGGCTTTCGCGTCGGCCGCCTGGCCGATGGTGGCCGTGTTCAGTCCGGCCGACATGGCCGCGGCCGAGCAGACGCCCAGTCCGGCCGTTTTCAGGAATTCGCGTCGTGTGTGCATGGTCATCAAGAAAGAAGCGTGACAGAAGGGGTGGCATGCCCTCACGACGCGCAGCGTCGCGTGGGCATGTTCGGGACGAGGACATGCCGTGCGTCCTCTATGTTTCTCTCTCTTTTGTCCGGTGTCAACCAGGAAACAGAATTGGTTGACAACGCCCGGCCGGAGAACGAGAATAAAGCGGCACCATCCGGGGGGCGACGAACAAAACCGGTAACGTAGGGCGGTGCCGAGCTTGCGAGGCCCGCCATAGCACCGCCACAGATCTGGCGGGCCTC
>JBDKTH010000852.1:0-3508 GCA_039680305.1 Thermoguttaceae bacterium
CCCGCCACTCGACTGCCACGGATCTGGCGGGCCTCGCAAGCTCGGCACCGCCCTACTTGATTACCGGTCTTGTTCGCCAAGCCTCATCGGGTTGATGAGGAATACGGGCTAACGGCGATCTGCCCCCACGTCGACCGCGTCGAAGACCCGGACAAAGTCCACCTCGAAGCAATCGGGAAGAACGGCCTTGAACAGCGCGGGCACCGGCTTGCCGCCCCAGCCTTTCTGGTCCTTCGACTCCAGTCCGCCGCGACCGAAGGAGCGGTGGTAGCCGTGACACTCGGTGGACACCAGGATGAACTGATCCACGTCGGAAACGGGGCACTTGGGAGCCATCTGCTTGCCCACCAGTTGGCCGTCCGCGTAGAAGAGGTATCCCTCGGGCGACCAGTCGACGCCGTAGTAGTGCCAGCCATCCTCGGTTTCGTGGTAGGGGAACCAGAAATGGCCGTACCACTTGTTCTCCTTGCCGTAGCCGCCCCAGCCGTTGCCGCAGCCGATCGTGCCCTCGGTATGCTGGCGGTAGTTTTCCATGATGTCGCACTCGACGCCGCAGTATTTCGGGTTCGGATGCGCGCCGATCGACGGGGACTGAAGCCAGAACGCGGCGTGCCAGCCGTCGTTCTTGGGGAGCTTGCAGCGGATTTCATAGTAGCCGTACTTGTGCATGAATTTCGCTTCCTTCTTCTTGCCGAAGGGCCAGAAGTTCTTCGCGTCCGCATCGCGGGGAATGTCGAAGGTCAGCGAACCGGTCTGAAGGTGTGCCGAATAGAAATCGTCGCCCTTGCGGATCAGGTTGATTTTCAGGTGACCGTTTCCGTCAAGCTCCACGCCCTCGTCGGTAAAGGTCGGAGACTTGTAGCCCCAGTAGTGGAGCCGGTAATTCCACTTCGATTCGTCGAGCTTCGTTCCGTCGAACTCGTCGTTCCAGACCATTTGCCACTTCTTTCCCTCGGGAAGATGGCTGGGGGCGTGGCCGGCAACGGGCTCGGTTCGGTGGATGGGCACGTCGGTCAGCGTGACCACCGGCGTGGTTGGCTTCTTGCGGCTGGCCGGCGTGGGGACGGGTTTGGCATGGGCGTTTTGCGGGGCGGGATCATCGGCCTTCACCAACGAAGGAATCGCCATTGCCGCAAGCAAACCGATGACTGCAACCAGCGTGAAGCCTGAGTTCTTGTTCATCCGCATGGATCCTTTTGGTCTTGAGCCAGATGGTTGTGTGTCCCGTTGTCGTCGTCCCTGTCTCGTCATCGCGAGGAGCGAAACACGGCTTCGCCCGGCGCGAGCGTCAGCTTTTCCTGACCGAAGACGAACTCGACCGGCTTGTCGTGGATGCAGGCGAAGACCGTGCCCGTGCGACCGTCGGCCAGCTTCCAGACGGCGTGCAGGACGGACGGCACGGCCAACGGGCGGCGGGTCTTGCCGTCCTTTTCCATGAACATCAATTCCTTCGGCGGCACGTCCAAGGCCGGCGAGGCCACTCGCTGACCGAAGGTGAGGAACTCGCCGGCCGGCCCGCGCCACAGGTCGAGATGGGCCCGGAGCAGCCGGCGTTGCGTCGGATCGACCTTCGCCGGGTCGCACCAGCGGCCCCAGACGGCCACGGCGGGCACCTTGCCACAAACCAGGTTCATGCCGATCTGATACAGGGCCAACGTGCTGGGCCGTTCTGAGACATAGCATCCTTCGCTGCCGTAGCCGGCGAGGAAATCGTGATAGACATGGGTAAACAGGGGCACGCCCAGCACGCCCGCCCCGGAACGCGGCCAGCGGCCTTGGTGCAGGTCGCGGGCGTGATAGGTGTCGAGCAGGGGCAGGTAGAACTCGCCTGGCTCCTCGATCGAAAACGCGAAGTGGGGATCGCGAGCCTTGCCATTCTTGCGGATCTCGCCAAACAGCCGGTAAAGGGCCTGGCTGCACCAGGTGCCGCCGGCCGGCGGATGATTGTGCTTGGGGTGGCTGCAGGCGGGCATCCCGCCGCCGACGATCTGGTCGACCTGGACGCAGTCGATCCCCAACTGCTGGCACTGGTCGGACGTGCCCACCAGGATCTCGCGTGCCAGGGCGGTGCTGGAACAGATCGTGGCCGACTGGCCCACGCCCTGGTCCGGCTTGCCGTTGATCACGGCCTGGCCTTGGGCGTCGCTAATGGCCGAGGCCCGGCCGCGGCGGTCGAAATCGGCCTCCTGGTCGACCAGCACGCGCGGACCGGCGGCGCCGGGCATGTCCTTGTGCAAGGTCCAGTGGAGGCCGGACAGGAAGACCATCGTGCGGTGCCCTCGGGCATGAAGCTCTTTGGTCATCGCCGTGAAGGGGGCCTGGCCGCCGTAGGGCGGGAAGTAGTCGGGCGTGGTCCACGTGTCCAACTTCTCCCACGAGATGATCAGGCAAGTGATCGGAGCACCGACCACCTTACGCCACTCGTCGGCCTGATCGACGACCAGGGGGAGCCGATTGCCCGGGCTCTTGTCCTGCATCTGCCCGCGAAGCGCGTAGGTGAAGAGCAAGTGCGGCTCGGTGAGCCACTTGGGGATGTCGCCGGCGGCCACACGCTGGGCCATGGTCTTCTGGCACCAGGGCTGGCGCACGGCCCAGGAGCGATAGAGATCGGCCGCTGCCTCCCAGGTGATCTTGCCGACACCTTGGGAGGGCCGCAATCCGGCCAAGGCCACGTCATACACCAACTCCCATTGGCTCACCGGGGCTTGCGGCAGCAGGTGGGCGATGCTCAGTTCCAGGGCCTTTCCGGTTCGGCGCGTGCAGAACATCTTGGTGTGCGCGTCGCGGTCGCGGCTGGCCAGGTACAGGCCGGCCGCTGGATCAAAGGCCGCCATCATCTGCAGCGAGGCCACGCCGGGATACCGGAACTGGCGATCGGCCCGATTCTGGCTGGGATTGCGGAGCAGAGTGCCGTCGCACTCGGGCCAGAGGATCTGATCGTCTTCGCCCGAGCCAGAGAACGGCAGCCGAAGCGTCACCAGCGGAAAGCGGACTTCGGCAACGCGGCAGGGCGTCGGCGATCGCCAGGCGATCCGGCCGAGCACGTGGGGCGAGTCTTTTTCCAGCCAGAAGCGGCAGGTCACGGTCAGTCCGGCCGGCTTCTCGTGGGTCCCCTCGATGATCACCGCTCCCGGCTCCTGACGCACGCGGATCGTGGCGCTGGTCGACGAGATCGGCGACGTCTCGTCTACCAGCAGGAGCCTGTAGACAGGCGTCGCCACGGCCGGATCGAGCCATTGGCGGCCCGTGGTCTTGTCGGTGAGCGCGACCAGCGTGCCGCGGGCGGCGTCCCACTCGGCGCGAAGCAACGCGTTTTCCAGGGAGACGGTCTTCTCGGCCTTCGCGGTCCCGGCAGCCACAAGGACGATAAGCAGGCAGGCAACGGATTTCATCGTACGGGTTCCTGAGGGGAGAAGTCTTCTCTCGGGGAGAGAGCTCATCTTACACACATACCAGCAAAGTCAACTGACCGCGCAGCGGTCGAGGGACGTAGCCGTGGGCGCGAGCC
>JBDKTH010000574.1:0-3396 GCA_039680305.1 Thermoguttaceae bacterium
AGGCCCGCGACGTGGCTCCGGGGGCGGAAGGACTGTTCTTCCACCCCTACCTGCTCGGCGAGCGGGCCCCGTACTGGGACCCGAACCTGCGCGGCAGTTTCGTGGGGGCCACGATGCGGCACGGCAAGGGCCATTTCGTCCGCGCCCTGCTCGAGGGGGTCGCCTTCTCGCTCTGCGACTGCTTCCGGACCATCACCGAGATGAAGCTCCCGGTCGACGAAATCCGGCTCGTCGGCGGCGGGGCCAAGAGCGACCTGTGGACGCAAATCGTCAGCGATGTGTTCGGCCGGCCGATGGTGCGGCCCGCCGGCTGCGACGCCTCGTTTGGCGCGGCCTTGCTGGCCGGCGTCGGCACCGGCGTGTTCCGCGACGAGGCCGATGCGGTGGAGCGCTGCGTGCAAGTGCGCGACGTCGTCCAACCGGATGCCGATCGGCAACAGCGGTATCGAGAACTCTTTCCCCTGTACTGCGAGATCCATGACGCGTTGGCGGGCGTCTACAGCAAGCTTGCCCAGGTGCTGCAAAATCACGTCAAAGTGAAGTGACCTATCACGGAGAATCGTTCCATGCTCTTGCGAGCGGATAGCTATCAGTACGAAATGCTCTTTACCGAACTGGCCGACGTGGTCGGGGCGGAAAACGTCTCGACCAGCGAGTCGGACAAGATCGCCTACTCGTGCGACTACTACTGGATCCCGGAACTCTGGGTCGATCGCGGCCTCAAGAGCCCCACGCCGGATTTCGTCGTCCATCCCCGCACGACCGAGGAAGTGGCCCGGATCTGCAAGATCGCCAGCAACCATAAGATCCCCCTGACGGTCTGGGGCGGCGGCTCGGGTTCCCAAGGCGGCGCGTTGCCCATGCACGGCGGAATCGTGCTCGACACCAAAAAGCTCAACCGGATCATCGAGATCGACCGGACCTCGCTGACCGTTACCGCCGAGACCGGGATCATCATGCAGCACCTGGAATGGGCACTCGAGCGAGAAGGATTCGGGACGATGCACGAGCCGGCCTCGACCGGCTGCGCGACCTTGGGCGGGTTCCTGGCCCACCGCGGCACGGGCGTGCTGTCGACCAAGTACGGCAAGATCGAAAACATGGTGATGTCGGTCGAGGCCGTGCTTCCCGACGGGACGATCGTCAACACGCTGGCCGTGCCCCGGCACGCCTCGGGCCCGGACCTCACCCAGTTGTTCCTCGGCTCCGAGGGCACGCTGGGCGTGATCACCAAGGCCACGCTTAAGATCCATCCGATTCCCCAAACCCGGCGGTTCCACGCGTTCGTCTTCAAAGACCTCCACGCGGGGATGGAGGCCGGACGGCAACTGATGGTCCAGCGCCTGCGCCCGTGCGTGATCCGGCTCTACGACGAGGCGGAAACGCGGAGGCTCATTCGCCGTGTTCTCGGCGTCGAACGCGAGGGCGCCTATCTGGTCTTCGGCTTCGACGGCGACAAGGAACTTGTCGACCTGGAGATGGAGAAGGCCCTGAAGATCTGCCGTTCCTATGAGCATGACGACCTTGGCTCCCAACTCGGCGAAGACTGGTGGGAACACCGCTACGACTTCTTCTTCCCCAACCACATGTTCCATCTGCCGCAGGCGTTCGGCACGCTGGATACGGTGGCGACGTTCTCCAACATCGAAAACGTCTACTGGGCGATGAAACGGGTGGTCGAGAACGATTTCCCCATGGCCCGCTACATCGGCCATTTCTCCCACTGGTACGAGTGGGGCTGCATGCTCTACGCCCGATTCATCGTCGACAACCCGCCCGACGACGCCCACGAGGCGGCCCAGCTCTACAACCGGATCTGGGACGCCTGCTTGCGCGCGGCCATGCGTGAGGGCGGCCTGTTGAACGAGCACCATGGCATCGGCCTGAAATTGGGCCGCCTGATGAAGGAACTCTACGGACCGACCTTCGGGGTCCTGGAACGCATCAAGAAGGCCATTGATCCTGACAACATCATGAATCCCGGCAAAATGGGCTTTGAAGCAACGCGGTAACAAGCTGTTTCACACTCCCTCCCCCTCCGGGAGAGGGCTGGGGTGAGGGGAACTATCGACAACCGCATCCGTGACGACTCCCCCTCACCTTAGTCCTCTCCCGGAGGGAGAGGGGGACGTCAACGCGACGTCTTGAGACAGCTCCAGGAAACAAAAGATATGTCTACTACCTGCAAACACTCCATGCTCCTCAACGAACACCAATCAACCATCGACGCCTGCCGCTTCTGCTTCATGTGCCGTCATGTGTGCACCCTGGGCGTGGTGAGCGGCAAGGAATCCGACACGCCGCGCGGCAAAGGCTTGATCCTGTTCAAGGCCCTGCGCGGCCACGTCGAGTACAGCCCGGCACTGGGCGAGACGCTGTACCGCTGCGGCCTCTGCGGCCTGTGCGAGACCTGGTGTAAAGCCAAGTGCACCCCGCCTGCCGCCGTGCTGGCCGCCCGGGCCGACATCGTCGCCCAGGGCCGCTCGCCGCAGTCCGTCCAGCAGATCAAAGACAACCTCCTCAAGACGGGCAACCCGTTTGGCCTGCCAGGCAAGGATCGGTTCAAGGCCATCGACACCGCCGGCGTCGTGCGCGATCGGGCCGAAGTTTTGTACTACGTCGGCTGCGAAACGGCCTACCAGCGGCCGGAGATCGCCAACGCCTTCTTAAAGATCCTGCGCCAGGCCAAGGTGGACGCCGCCGTGGTTGGCGATGAGCACTCGACCGGCAAGCAGCTCTGGCTGCTGGGCTACCGCAACGAAGCTCGCACGATGGCCGAGTCGCTCTTGCGCAAGATCCGCAGCACCGGCTGTCGCACCGTGGTGACGACCTGCCCGAGCGCACTGGACGCCTTCACCAAGGACTACCCCGCCATGGGGCTGGATCTCTCGGGGATCGAGTTCGTTCACGCGGCCGAGTATCTCGACCGTTTGCTGGCCGACGGGCGTCTCAAGCTGCGGGCGGCGGCCGACTTGAGCGTCACCCTGTTGGACAACGGCTACTTGGGCCGCTATCACGGGATCTACGACGCGCCCCGCCGGGTGCTTGCCAAAGTCTCGTCGGCCCAGCCCGAAATGGTCTGGACCCGCGAGGTGGCCCACTCGTGCGGCGAAGCGGGCGGCATCCTTCGCCTGCTCCATCCCGAGCTGGCGCGAGCGATGGCCGACCGTGTGTTGGCCGAGGCCTCGTCCACCGGCGCGAGCGTCGTTGCCACGACCTGCCCCGTGACCAAGACGACCCTTCTCGACGCCCAGACGCCGGGCCCGAAGCCCCGCGATCTCGTCGAACTGGCGGCCGACGCGCTTGTGGGCTGAGTTCGCCCTTTGAGGAGATCCCGTAGGGCGGTGCCGAGCTTGCGAGGCCCGCCAGATCTGTGCCAGTCGAGTGGCGGGCCTC
>JBDKTH010001236.1:0-3617 GCA_039680305.1 Thermoguttaceae bacterium
CTGGCCGTTTCGCCCACCGCGGTTGAATCAGAGGTCCACGAAACCGAGATCGCACGGCGTCAGGACTGTTTCGGGCTCTTGCTTCGCGCCTATCGCGAACGTGGGCATCTGGTGGCCCACTTCAATCCGCTTGAGCCGCCCAATGTGAACCTCGCCTACCCCGAGTTGACTCCCGAGTTCTACGGGCTGACCCAAACCGACCTCGACCGGCCGCTGCCCACAACCGCCGACGGCCAGCAGAGCGTGCGTACGTTGCGTGGGCTGGTCGACCATTTGCGGCGGACTTACTGCCGCTCGGTCGGCGCAGAGTTCATGGCCCTCGACGACCTCGACGCCCGCGACTGGCTGCGCGAGCGCATGGAAGCCACGGAAAACACGCTCGATCTGTCGGCGGAAGAGAAGATCAAAATCTTCAGTCGCCTGACCGACGCGGTAGTCTTCGAAGAGTTCGTGCAGCGAAAGTACGTCGGCGCCAAGTCGTTCTCCCTGGAGGGCGCTGAGATCCTCATTCCACTCCTGGACTTGGCCATCGCCAAGGCGGCCACTCAGGGGATCGGCGAGATCGTCATGGGCATGGCCCATCGTGGCCGGTTGAACGTGCTGGCGAACATTCTCGGCAAGGCCCCGCGGCAGATCTTTCAGGAGTTCGAGGACAAGGAGCCGCTATTCTCCCGCGGCGGTGACGTCAAGTACCACCTTGGCCACAGCAACGTCTGGTTTGCCGCCGACGGCACGCGCGTCGCGTTGACCCTCTGCTTCAATCCAAGCCATCTGGAATTCGTCGATCCCGTGGCCGAAGGCGTGATGCGTGCCAAACAGGACCGTGGCGGCGACGTCGAGCATCGCCATGGTCTGGCCATTCTGATCCACGGCGACGCAGCCTTTGCCGGCGAAGGGATCGTGCAAGAGACGCTCAACTTCAGCGGTCTGCCGGCTTACACGACCGGCGGGACGCTGCACGTGATCGTCAACAACCAGGTCGGCTTTACCACGCCGCCCAGCCAGGGTCGCTCGACCCGCTACGCCAGCGATGTAGCCAAGATGCTGCAATCGCCGATCTTCCACGTCAACGGCGAGGATCCCGAGGCGATCGCCCACGTCGTCAATCTGGCGTTGGACTTCCGCCAGCGGTATCACCGCGACGTGGTGCTCGACGTCTACTGCTACCGCCGCCGGGGCCACAACGAGAGCGACGAGCCCGCGTTCACCCAGCCGGTCTTGTATCGTCTCATCGAACAGCGCAAATCGGTCCGCGAGACCGTTTTGGAGCGGTTGATCCAGTCGGGCGTGCTCACTCGTCCACAGGCCGACCAGACGACCGAGGCGGCCCGCGTTCGACTCGAGAATGAATACACCAAGGCGAAACAGGGCGATGTTTCCGGACCCTCGTGCATGCTCGACGACGTCTGGAAAGGCTACCAGGGCGGCCGCGAGTTGGCCGAGGAACGGGTGAGCACGTCGGTCCGCCGCGAAATCCTCTCCGACCTGATCCTGAAACTGACCGACGTGCCCGCCGGGTTCCACGTCCACCCCAAGCTCGAACGCTGGCTCCAGCGGCGCCGGACGGCCGCCACCGGCGAGCATCCGGTCGACTGGTCGACCGCCGAAGCGATGGCGTTGGGCACCTTGGCGATCGACGGCTATCGGATTCGCCTCACCGGCCAGGACACCCAGCGCGGCACGTTCAGTCAGCGGCACGCGGTGTTGCATGATGTCGAAACTGGCGAACCCTACATGCCGCTCGCGCATGTGGCCGAGGATCAGGCGCCGGTGGAGATCGTCAACAGCCCGCTTTCCGAGGCGGGCGTGCTGGGGTTCGAGTATGGCTACCGTCTCGACTAACCCGATTGCCTGGTCGCCTGGGAGGCCCAGTTCGGCGACTTCTGGAACGCCGGCCAGGTAATCGTCGATCAGTTCTTGGCCAGTGCCGAAGAGAAGTGGTCGCGGCTGAGCGGGATCGTCATGCTCTTGCCCCATGGCTACGAAGGGCAGGGGCCGGAGCATTCCAGCGCCCGGCTGGAGCGATTCCTCAATCTGGCCACGGAACACAACCTTCAGGTTGTCGTGCCGACCACGCCGGCCCAGTACTTCCACTGCCTGCGCCGCCAGATGCTTCGCCGCTGGCTCAAGCCGCTCGTAATCCTGACGCCCAAGAGCCTCCTGCGTCATCCACGCGTCGTGTCGCTTCTGGACGAGTTCACCTCCGGCACGTTCGAGCGGGTGTTTCCCGACTTCGTAGTCGACGGCAGCGGGCCGGTCAACCGGATCGTCCTGTGCAGCGGCAAGATCTACTACGACCTCCTGGAGCGCCGCGAGCAGCTCGGGCGCAAGGACCTGGCCCTCATTCGACTGGAGCAGCTCTATCCGTTCCCGCAGCCGGAGCTCCGCGAAGTGCTCGACAACTACGAGGACGGGACGCCGGTCTACTGGGTCCAGGAAGAGCCGGAGAACATGGGAGCCTGCCACTACATCCGCGGCCGCTTCCGCGAGGAGTTGTTCGATCGCTATCCGCTGCAGACCATTTCGCGTCCCCCGTCGGCAAGCCCGGCTGCCGGCTCGGCAACGCTCCATGTGCGCGAGCAGCAAAAAGTGCTCGCCCGCGCGTTCGATTACGTCCACCCCCCGGCACCGCCCAAGACCGCTGCAACCACGTAAGGACTCGTCGAAGAACAACCGGCCGCTAACCAGCGAGGAACACCATGGCTGTCGAGGTCGTCGTTCCACAGTTGGGAGAGTCGATTCGCGAAGTGCAGATCGTCGCGTGGCTCAAGCAGGAAGGCGAGACGGTGGCCAAGGACGAGGCCCTCGTCGAGCTCGACACGGAAAAAGCGACCGTGCAGATTCCCGCCCCGGCCTCGGGACGCGTGGCCTCGATCCTCAAGCACAACGGCGAGTTCGCCAACGTCGGCGATACGATCGGCAGTCTTGACGATTCCGCCGAAACGACGCTTGCGGCGGCCGAGAACCCCGATGCGGCCGTGGTCCAGCCGCGCAGAGAGGAGCCTCCGGCCGTGGCCGCTCAGCCCACGGAGCCTGCCCGCGAGCAGGTCAGCGATGGGGCCCAAGGGCCACGAGTGATGCCCGCCGCGGAACGGGCCCTGGCCGAGCACGGGCTTTCGGCCGCGGAGGTGACGCCTACCGGCCCGGGCGGACGCCTGTTGAAAGAGGACGTCTTGCGGCATGTTTCTCCCGCCCCGCCGCAACCGCCGCCCGCTCCCCCACCGCGTGCGGCCGAGCCTCAGCCCCCAGCCGCCCCACCCTCACCACCCGAACGCGAGGAACAGGTGGTGCCGATGACCATGATCCGTCGGCACATTGGCCAACGGCTTGTCGAGGCGCAACAGCAGGCCGCCCTGCTCACGACCTTCAACGAGGCCGACCTCTCGGGCGTTATGGAACTGCGCAAGAAGTACCGCGACCGCTTTCAGGAAAAGCACGGCGTCAAGCTGGGGTTCATGTCGTTCTTCGTCAAAGCGGCCGTGGCAGCCCTGAAGGCGTTTCCCCAGGTCAATGCCGAGATTCGCGACAAGGACATCGTCTATCGGAAGTATTACGACATCGGGATTGCGATCGGCGGGGGCAAGGGACTCGTCGTCCCCGTGATCCGCGACGCGCAG
>JBDKTH010000137.1:0-7956 GCA_039680305.1 Thermoguttaceae bacterium
CGATACCACGCGACGATCCTGCCAAGCAATCCAACGATCAAGATTGCCCAAAGCAGAATGCTGACACCGGCAATCGTGCAGAATGCGAGCCATCCCAACCAGTCATCGCGTCTGGCAAATGGGAGCGCAACGGTCACCGCGATCAGGCCGATCGTGATCGTCCAGACGATCGGATGTGGCGGTGGCGCAAACGGTGCGGTCATGGACGCTGCTTCTCTCCCGGGAAGCGGCTGCGGCGTCCCAGCCACAGCAAGAGCATCCCAACAGCCAAGAGCACGACGGCCGAGGGCTCCGGCACGGCTTGGCTGTACAGGGCGTCGAGATGGAGCTGGAGTTCGGACGAAGCGAGGACGCGGTCATAAAAAGCGATCTCGTCCAGGGAGCCGGACCATGCTTCCTGAAAAGCCCCGGCGTGGAACAGGCCGCCGATGCCCAAGGGAGAATCCAGGGGGATCGAACCACTGGCCAAGGCGTCGGTGAGCAGTTGGCGAAGCGTGGTTTCGCCCGCGGTGACGTCGGCCAGGTAGCTGTTGATGATCGTGTTGGCGCCGTCGGATTGGTAGGTGTTGACGACGTAGTACCAGTGACCGGGGGTCAGGGAGCCGGGGAGTTCGCGGCGGTTGTCCGACTCGGTGAGGCTGTCGCCGATGATCGTGGCCAGGGCGTCGTTGGGCTGCTTTTCGACTTGCGCCACGAAATAGGCCCGCTGCGAATTGGTCCATCCGCCGGCCATCACGGCATAGCCCGCCTGGCCGCCGGTCTCGACGTTTTCGGGCCGGATCAACGCCTCCACGCTGAGCGTCCTGGGGAGCGCGAGGGCCGCGACGGAAGCAAGGGCGGCGCCACCCTCGCCGCTGGCCGCCGCGCTGAGCCGTTGAGGCGAGAGGGCCAGGGTGGAATGGTCCAGCCCGAAGGCGTAGACGATCTCATCGACGTTGCCGGCGCTGCCGTAGGCCATCTGCTGGAGATTGACGGCTCCGGAGGCGACCTTGTCTTCCAGGCGCTGGGCAAGGCTCTGGCCTTCAAACGTGTAATGGTGGATCAGGCCCGAGGTGCCGGCTACGGACTGGCGGAACTGGGCCACATCAGTAGGGAGGACGGGATTGTCCAGCGTTCGGACCACCGATTGGCCGGCAAGGGCCCCGTCGGGAAGACGCATCGTGATGCGGGAGAATTCTTCCCCTTCGCCCGCAAACGTGCGGCGGATCTCGGCCCGGAGCGTCATCGCTTCGTTCCGCGGGTTGGCGGCCGACAGGCGGAGCCCCTCGGGCAGCTCTTGCAGCATGAACAGGACCGGCGCGTGCACGTCGACTGAAAGCTGCGAGTCGATCTGGAGAGAGCCGGGGGTGTAGAACGCGGCCTGCGTGAGGCCGAGCCGGTTGTGGCGCACGGCCTGGAGCGACGGCGTATTCTGGAGGACCGTCAACGGGACATCCGCCGCATAGGCGCCCATTTCATTGGCGGCAGCGCCGGGGGCGACGACATAGGCGTACGTGGCGCCGCTGGGGCGGGCGCCGTGGTTGACCTGCAGGCTGAACACGTCGCGAGTGACCGTAGCGCTGGACTGGCTCTGGTTGATCGCGTACCAGGAGCCCGACTGCGATACCGACTGAAGGGTGACGCTGTCGGTCGGACTGAGGAACAGGTAGCCAATGCCGTCGTGGTGCACCCAGGCCAGATCGCCGCGGGTGACCGCGCCGCTGGCGAGCGTCTGGAGGCCGCCGCCGGTCGTGGCGTAGGTGACCGTGCCATTGGCGAGGGTCTGATTGAGCGTGGTGATCACGTTGCTGGCCGCGTTGGGGCCGTCGATGCCAGCGCCGAGGGCTACATACTCATTGTCGAAGAAGAACCAGGCTTTCTTGGCGGCGACGTTCAGCCGGGCATAGTCGATCGCGGTCGCGCCGCAGGTGCCGTCGGAGACGCCGCCCGCAAAGGTGCTGGTGCCGTAGACGCCCCAGTCGCGCGAGGGCTTCAGGGAATAGCTGCGTTGTTCGGTGGTGGTGCCCGGCAAGCGGCGCCAGTCCCAGACCGGGAAGATGCCGTCGTACTCGTCGCCGGTGCGCATGACCATATTGACGCCGTCGGCGAGGTGCAGGTTCTGGAGCCCCTCGCCATTGCCGCTTTCCGGCTGATAGGTCCGGGTCGACGAAGTCTTGACCGACGCATAATACTCCGGGCGATGATGGGTCATGATGTCCGACCGCCAGAAGTGGCGGTTGCCGACGAGTGCCCGGGCCGGGTCGGCAACTCCGCTCGATTGGGCCGCCTCCAGGCGAGTTTTCATGGCAGTCAACTCGCCCGCCCGGTAGTCGCCCAGCGCCAACACATCCTTGATCGGCCCGATCATGTTCACGCCGGCGCGGTCGGTGCCGGAACGGCTGATGCCGCGTCCCATCGTGGTGAATTCGAAGCTGACGCCGCGGATGAACCATTGGTCGCCGTCGAGGAAGTAGTCGGCCAAGACCTTCTGCTTGTCCTGCGACAGGGCGAACGAAGTGCCGGCCCCGAACGCCGCGAACTTGCTTACCCCGTTGGTGAATACCATGCCGTAGCTGGCGTTCTGGAGTTGCGGGCCGTGCTGGTGGAAGCTGTAGTCGGGCTGGATTCCTTCGGCGGGCGTGACGAGGATCGTGTCGGCGACGGCCCCGAACGACTCGCTCACGAGCGACGCGGTTTTCGACAGCACGCCGCGGTTCAATGAGGCGTAAGCCCGATCCACGCGGTTGGCCCCCGTGTTGGTGCCGCTGTTCTGACTGCGCGGCAGGTACGCCCGCGCCACGACGTTCAAGCCCGACGAGAAACGAGCGGTGCTTAGCTCGCCTTGGACCAACAGCATGGTCTCGGAAAGAGTCTGCGGCGTGGCGATCTCGTTGTGCCACCAGTTGTCGCTATGGGGATCGACGGCGATCCAGTAGTCGTAGGCCTTGAGAATGCCGTCCTTCAAGGCGGCATTGCCGTGGAGCGAATTGGCCGGGTCGGCGTAGGCCTTGGCCATCTCCCGCAGCCGGGACATGTGCGTCGTCGGCGACCAGGTCGCCCAGCTGCGGTCGGCATAGTTGACGTCTGTCCAACTCCCATTGGCCCCGAGCGAAGCGAGATACCCGCTTACGGTGGAGGCCTTGGCGGGACTGGCCTGGATCCGAGCGATAATGTGCTCTTCGACGGTCAGAAAATCGTCGGCACGGGCACTGGCGGCGACGGCAACCAAAAGGCCGATGCAGAGCAGCACTCCTCGGCGCTCAAGCGAGGTCATCGGGGCAGTCCTTCCAGGGGGTGGAGCGATTCGCATCCCAACTGGCCGCGGTCGGCTGCCCCGCGATGAGTTCGCCGCAGTATCCAGACGTGATGGACACCAGTCTAGCCAGCCCCGTCGTTCTTAGCAACTTCCAGAAAGCCCGGATTGCGGTCCGCTCAGGAAGCAGCCTGACGGCCGACGGTAAAGGGATCGCCGATGAGCCACCGCCACGTCCCGTCCGGCTGGCGGCGGGCTACGTTTGTGCGAACGCGGCTCGTGCCGCCTCGGCGATCTCTTCCGGCGTCGGATCGTTGATGTGCGTGGCAAACGCCCAGGTGTGGCCAAAGGGGTCGGTTACAACGCCGTAGCGGTCGCCCCAAAACATGTCCTCGGCAGGCATGGTGACCGTTGCCCCGGCCTCCTGGGCACGCTGGATCGCGGCGTCGCAGTCCACGACATAGCGGTGAATGGTCACCGGCGATCCGCCCAGGGCCTTGGGCGACAGCGATTTGCCTCCGCAGTATTCGGGAAAGTCGTCGACGAGAAATATCGGTTGGCCGTCGATGAGGATCGCCGCGTGCATGATCCTCGCGCCGTCGGGCGCGGGCATCCGGCCCACCTCGATCGCACCGAATGCCTTCTTGTAAAACTCGATCGCGTCCGCGCACGGGTCACACACGAGATGCGGGATCAGACCTTCGCGGCCAGCGGGAATCGGGGTCGTCATTGTCAGTTTTCTCCTTGAGGGATGGGAATAGAACTGCCGTCTTCGCAGCCCATTAACAGGTATTCTAGGCCTGCGTCTCCCTCGGCAAGTCCAGTGGCGACTGCCCGGACGGAACCCCAGGCAAGACGCCTCCCCATAGTAGGCATTTACCTGGAAACCAACACGTCGACTAACGCAGGCGATCGGTCCGATTGGGGCGCTCGTCGTCACGTTGACCGGACTCGTCGGCGAACTCGAAGCGACCGAAGCAACGATGCGGGAGGCAGTTGCGTCCGCAGGAAACGAGTGGCCTTGCTCTGGCGTTTCGTAGCCCCCCGCACATGGCCCCTCCAGACGGCCCACCTCAAACCGTCGGCCGCATTTGAGCTCGGCCCCGCACAGGACAGGTCGGCGATGCTGACGGCGCATCCGAATGGGACCAGATACTCTGTCGATCGCGCCCCGGCATCAGTCCCGAGGTTGGGTGTCGTCGGAATGCCCCGAATCCCGCTCCACGGCCATGCCACAACGGCCATGGTCCATGCGGGGAGTCGTCAATCGCTCGGCAAACACCCGGCGCGTGCGGGCCCCATTTCCGCCGATGAACCGATAGCCACACCCTTCGGCGAGCGTCACCGTCAGGGAGAAGGAATCCGACGGCGCAAGGCTCTTCAGAGGAATCTGGTACCCATCTTTCGCGTCGGGTGTGAGGCTGGCCAAAGAAAAGCCCCACAGGACGGTGATCGTGCCAGCGTTGGCCCCAGCTTTGCACGATGACAGGTCGACACGGTAGTCTCCCTTCCCGGTCCGGGAAAACGGCAGGGCATCGTTCCGACGCTTCACTTCCTTCAACGCCGCATCCTGAAACGGAAGCTGCAGAACCAGAGTTTCGTCGCGTTCCGGAAACTTCTGGATGGCGAGATCCGAGCGGACTTGAACCTCATGGGTCGACAGGACGGTCCACTCATCCTTTTGGGAAACGAGATAGTCGGACTTCAGCTTGTTCCTCGCCAGATGACGCGCCATTGCGATATGGCTATACCCGATCAACGCCATCAGAGACAGGACAATCGTCCCCGTCAGCAGAACGACCATGGGCGATCGCCTGTGCGTCGTCGGCAGCGATTGCGGGGTCCCAAAAGCGGCCCAGCCGAGACGCTGCCGCAGGCCGTCGAGCGGCGTTGGGTTCCTCTCGCCAAGATAGTAGCAGCCAGCCAAGGCGACGCAGGCCAGACCAATGACGGCGACCGGGTTGAACAGAAAGTCAAGATGCGGCGACCAACGCCAAAGCATCGGCCCGAGCGCATTGCAGATGGCATGCACGAGAACAGCGCACCAGACGTTCCGTGTCTTGAGAAACACGATGCCGGCGAAAAGCCCGAGGATGAACGTCTCCGCGAACCGCAGCAACTGGAGGTGAAAAAGGCCGAACAACAGGGCGGTCAAAAGCACTGCCGTGCGATTGCTCCAGTGGCGCGCCAGGCCATTCTGAATCACCGGCCTGAAGAGGAGTTCCTCGCACACGGGCGCCAGGAGCACCAAGACGAGAAACGACATGTCGCCGACGACGTTACCGCCGGAAGTGTCGACGCCAACCAAGGCCTGCCGGGTGGCAATCCCTTTGTAGACGGCGAGCACCGTAGCGCAGACGCCAATGATCGCGGTCAGAAACACCTGCCTTGAATGCGGGGGCGAGAACAGCTTCCGGCCCACGGTCTTGCGGTGCGCCAACAGGACCACACCCGCGGGCAGCGCGATCAAGGCGATCTCGGTCGCCCAAAGGCCGAAGGTCAGACCGTAACGCTGGAGTCTGCTGCCCAGGAAGATGATCAGAAGCACCGACACGCCGTACGCGAACAGGGCGTGTAAGGCCAACGTGTTGTCTTCCGTCAGGCTCGTCGGTTCATCGGTCCTACTGGTGTCTGTGGTCATCGTTTGTGCCCCGCTGCTGTTGGTCGAGCAGCCCGAATTCTACCAGGCCGACTGCCGCCCCGCGCTGCCCCACCTACCAGAGGCGATTGTAGCACACCGGGCGAGCGAGGGCAACGCTCGCGGCTTCAATAGGCCGTTGCGAGAATCCCCTACTTCGTTCCAATCACGATCGTGACGTCCTTAACCTCCTGGCCAGGCTTGGTGTTGAAGGTTTCGTCCATGATGTCTTGTCCGTCATGGAGGATCTTCACGACCATCTGACCTTCCTTGTTAGGGGAGAAACCGATCATCGTACGACCCGGCATCATGCCTTGAATCAAGAAGGTGCTCTTGGTCGGGAAAATCATCTGGCTACTCTCGTAAACGCCTTCGCCAAGAGCAAACGATCCGCCGGAACTTCTCTTCGAATCGTCGGGCCTGTATTTGTTACGGAACCCTGACAAGGCGAAGCTTCCCTGTGCCTTCTGCTGACCCTTGGGGGGTGGGTCCTTGATGATATGGGCGTAACCAAAGCTTTCACCGATCTGCCACTCATTGCCCTTTTCGTCCACCAACTTGCCGGAGATCATCACTCCTCGTGCCAACGTGAAATCCCGCTGGGTTGTTTTGCGGGAGTCATCAAGATCAATCGGGCCACGCGTTCTCACGAATCCACGGTGTACGGCGTCGACGTGAATCGCAAACTCGCCGCTGCCCAGTCCGTGCATGCGATAGCGTCCCTGCTCATCCGTGTAGGCGGTGACAAAGTCAAAGAGCATATCGCGCCGATGCACGACGACAAACGCCTCGGGGATCGGTTTTCCGGATTCGTCGCGCACGGTGCCCTCGATGACGAGACCGCCCTCTTTCTGCAACGTGATGTTGATGCCCTCGACCGATCGCGATTTGTCGAACGTGATCAGCTTGGCCTCGTTTCGGGAAAAGGTGCCCGGATAGTAGATCGGCGGGTAGGCATCGCCTCTTTGGGCCGCGTGCCAGTCGATGGCCATGACATAAACCGGCGTGTCGCTCAGACCGTCAACCAAATAGGAGCCATCGCTCCGATCAACACGGGCTTGCACGTTTTCGTATCCTTTGCCATCATCCTTCTTGAACCAGGCCAAGACCGTCAACGTATCGATGTCTTCTGGTATCTTTCCGTTCTCGTCCACGATCTTGCCGGAAACGCGACACGCTTGCTTGACCTTCAGCACGATCCCGCTGCGCTGCTCGCCGTCTTCGAGCGAGAACTGACGAAACTGGCCCGGCTTGCCTTCGGGATTGTAAACCTCAGCCTGGTATCCGGCGGTATGCGACGTCTCGAGCGAAAACGGGCCCTTGGGGATATCCTTGAAGATGAACGTCCCGTCGCTCGCGGTGTAGACGAATATCGCGGCGTGCGTAGGCGTATAGAACAAGTACAGACGGGCATGCGCGATCGCCTGGCCGGTCGCATCGGAGACGACTTTCCCGCTGATCGAACAGTTCCCTTGGGGGCGAACGCCCATTACCTTCTCTTTCGTTTGCGGCCCCGCCTCGCCCAGCGCCCTGGTTTTGCGGGCATCCGCCGGTGAAGAACTGACAGCACCGGCTTGGGCCGGCACTCCTTTGGCGGTCCCCTCCTTGTTGCCGCCGGCATCGGAAGCGGTCGATACCGAGGGGGACGCCGGTTGCTGCTGAGCGCGCACCGGAATGCAGACCAGCGCAATCCCCAAAGCCAGCAGCATCAGAATCGTTCCACGCGACAGCCGATACGAAAGTCGTGTCTCGCCGATCATCTCAAACCTCCGTCGGATTGTGACGCTGGATCCCATTCCGGCCACCAGCGCGCAGGGCGCAAGCGGTTCCGCCTGAATGAAGTCCAACGTCTTGAGGAGTGTTGTGGCATAGGCGCGGCGATCCGCGTTCGAGCAGCCGATGGCGATGGCGTCGCAACAAAGCTCTTGCGCCCCACGCAGCTCACGATCGGCCCACCAGACCACCGGGTTCCACCACAGCAACACTTTGACAACGAACACGAAGAGATTGGTCCAATGGTCGCGACGCAAGAGATGGGCCAATTCGTGGGCGACAACGCCACGCAACTGTTGCGGGCTGAGATTGT
>JBDKTH010001000.1:0-2509 GCA_039680305.1 Thermoguttaceae bacterium
ACCGGTCTATTACAGCGAGCTGGCCGGCTTCTTGTTCTTCCAGCGCACCTGTCTGCGGATCTGCACGCCGGAGTTGAGCGCCTTGTCGCAGAGGACGTCGAACTCGAGGACAAAGTCGCTAAACGGCCCCTTGCAGAGGAACGTGTTGGGGCTTCCATCCACCGTCGTCCCCACGATCATCCCGTCTTCAACCTTGTAGCTCGCAAATCCGCCTCGCACCGTCCAGCCGTCGAGGGTCTTGCCGTCGAACAGCGCAACCCATTGCTCTTCCGCCTGGCAGGGCACACTCGCCAAAGCCACGGCCGCCGCGAACAGGGCCACGATCGTCTTGGTTCGCACGGAATGTAGTCTCATTGCAGTCTCCTTGGGTGAAAAATCCGAACCGTTGTTCCCTGCAGCATACCTCAACCGGGCCCCCGCTGCAAAGCATTCCCCCAAGGCTGGCACGCTCCGCCACGTCGTTCGTCTCTGCGTTTCATCTCCCATTACACCGCCCCGAGCACTAGGCACACGCAGACTCCACCGCGATGGATCTGCCCCGGAGGGCCAGCTTGCCGTACGACGGCAACCCTCTGTCGCAATCCGGCAAGCGAATTACAATACTCATGGGGTCCTCGTCCGCATATCCTGGAACTACCATGCAAACTCCACCCAAATCGCGAATCGGTATGTTGACCCAGGCACTTTGCGTCGTGATCGTGGTGACCTTCGCCGCACACGACGCCCGTGGCGAGGTGCGGATCGACGCCAAGAGCCTGGCTCGCCTTCCGGCCGGGACGAAGGTCCACGGAAGCGTCAAGTCGGCGGCCGACGGCACGTCGCTCGCGTTTTCCGACGGCGGCATCACCCTTCCGACCCAAGACCATCTGACCGCCGCCAACGGCTCGATCGATTTGGAGTGCCAAGCCCCCAAGGATTGGCCGGCCTCGGGCGACCGGGCCCTGTTCCACGCGGCCACCGAAGCCCATGTCCACGTAACCCTGTTTTTCCGCGACGGGCTCTTGCTGGCCGTCTACAAAGGAGGGAAAGACTATTTCTCCTCGATCCGCTCGACCGAGGCGGGCAAGTGGCAGCCCGGCTCCTGGCATCGCGTGCAGTTCGCCTGGCAGACCTCGGGCAAGGACGACGTCGACTTCCTGCTCATGGTCGACGGCCGATTGATCGGCGTGGCCACGGGCCGGCAAATCACCACCTGGCCGGCCACCTGCGAAATCGGCGTGCGCAACCGGGGCACCCCATGGCACGGCCTGTTGCGCAACATCGTCCTTTCGACCAAGCCGATTCCGATCCCCGACCTCACCCCCGGCGAGCGTACGCTGACCATCCAGGCCGATCGCCCATTGGGCGAGTGCTATCGCTTCTGGACCGTCGCCAACTGCAACAAGCCCCAACTGTTTCTCAAGCCCGGCTATGCCCAGGCGATCCCCAAGTCGCAACCATATATCAAACAGATCAACGCGGTCTACCTGCTCGGCGGGCGCTATGTGGACCAGAACACCTGGTTCCAGGGCGTCACTCCTGAAGGCCGCGTCCGGGCCGACTTCCGCGGCATGATCACCGAGCTCAAGGCGATGCACGAGGGCGGATTCCGGCCGTGGCCCGTGCTGGACAACGTCCCCTATACGATGAGCGACCCGCCGCAGGAAAACACCTACGGCAACACGGCGCCGCCCAAGGACGAACGGATCTGGGCCGAGTACGTCGAGGCGGCCGTGCGCGCGATGGTCGAGGCCTTCGGTCCCAAGACGGTGGCTGGCTGGTGGTTCCGCGTGGGCACCGAGCCGGACCTGTCGCCCGGCCATTGGGCCGGCACCAAGCAACAGTATCTGGCGCACTACGACCACACCGTGGCTGCCGTGCGACGCGTGCTGCCCGAGGCCAAGATCGGACCGGGCAACATCCTCAACCCGGCCGGCGGCGAATTCGGCACGGCCACGCGCCGCCAGTGGGGTCTCGACATCATCGACCACGCCGCCGCCGGCACCAATGCCCTGACCGGTCAGAAAGGCACGCCCATGGACTGGTTCTCCTTCTCCTGGTACGGCCGCGTCGGGCAGCCGCTTTCCGTCTTCGACGACGCCGTCGGGGCGATCCGCCACCGGCTCGATCGCTACCCTCAGTTTGCCGATCTCCCCTTGGTCGTCGGCGAATTTGCCGTGCTGCACGACGAGAGCGGACGCCGCCTCTGGGCAGGCGACACGACCGAATGGGGCGCCAGCTTCTACGCCGCGCTGGCCAACCGCGTGTACAGCCACAAGATCCTCCACGTCTACGAGTGGTCGCAGACCACCATGGGCGTGCCGCATCCCCGAACCCAGGTCATCGCGATGCTCGATCAGATGAGCGGCGGCCAACGTCTAGCGGTCGACATGAAGGCCGAGTCCGCGGCCGACTGCGGTGCGATCGCCGTGCGCAAGGGGAACGACCTGTTCGCGCTGGTCTACAACCACCGCCCGCTGCGACGTCCCAAGCTTCGCGAGGGCGTGCATCTGGTCGTCCGCGATCCGCG